>UQEY01000039.1 GCA_900540235.1 uncultured Eubacteriales bacterium | reverse complement strand
AATCACGAAGGCAAAGCTTAGGCTCTGCAAAAAGATAAACTTCACGATAAATACCGCAAAGCCACCACATATCCTGGTCCTCAAGATATGAACCGTCCGAAAAACGATAAAGCTTAGCAGTAATAAGGTTTTCACCCTTTTTAAGCACTTTGGTTACATCAAATTCGTGAGGTGCCATTGAGCCCTGAGAATAGCCGACAAATTCGCCGTTAACATAAACTTCAAGTGCACTTTTTGCTGCACCGAAATGCAGGAACACTTCCCTGCCGTCAAAATTCTCATCAAGAGTAAACGATTTTCTGTAAAAACCGATTTCCTGCATATTGTGGTCGATTGAAGGAATTTTGCTTTTCATTCTGCTGAAAGCCTTCGGAAATGTGCTCGCATAATAATAAGGAACCGAATAACCCTCTGTCTGCCAAACAGACGGAACATTAATTTCATCCCAATGAGAGTCGTCAAATGAATTTAATTGAAAATTATTCGGCTGATTATTAAGTCCTCTTTGCCAATAAAATTTCCATTTACCGTTTAATGACTGCTTGTACTTACTATCATTATTTAAAAGAGCTTCTTTTTCGCTGTCAAACGGCATCATAATAGCGTGACCGTCTTCTTTGTTAACCTTGAAAATAGAAGGATCTTCCCATCTGAATTTTTCCATAAATAATACCCCTTAAAATATTTGCTGTATTTAGACACAGCACCTTTATATTACATAATATATTAATCTGTTTAAAAAGTCAACTAAATAACTTTTATTATATGTACAAATAATAGGATATAGACAAAATGCGATTATTTTGATATAATAGGTATGCTAATAAAAACTTACGGAGCAAATTGAAATTATGATAGTAAGAGTAAACAAAGATAATTTAGACGAATATGAAAACTTTATAAAAAAGCACCCAAAGGGTCTTTTTCAACATTCAAGCAAATGGGCAAAGGTTAAAAGCGCATGGAAGTTTGAAGCAGTAATGCTTAAAGACGAAAACGGTGAAATCAGGGGTTCGGCAGCCGTACTAATTCGTTCAATTCCTATTATTAAAAATTCGCTTATGTATTGTTGCCGTGGCTTTGTTTGCGACGAAAATGATTTTGACACATTTGATAAACTTTTTAATGCACTTCTTGAAATTGGCAAGGAATACAAAGCTTATTGCATCAAAATCGACCCTGAAATCGTTATTCAAAACGAAGCTTACAAGAAGCATCTTTTGCAAAAAGGTTTTATTGAACTTAACCCGGGTTGTATGGACTTTGAAAATGTACAGCCGAGGTTTGTTTACTGTTTCGACTATAACGGTATGAATGAGGATGAGCTTATGCTCACATTTAAACCCGACTACAGAAACAGAATCAGAAAAGCGCCTAAAAAAGGTGTTGAAGTTAAGATTTGCGGCAAGGAAGCGCTTGACGATTTTGTTAGAATAATGAGTGAAACCGGTGAGCGTGATGGTTTTTCAACAAGACCAAAAGAGTATTTTGAAAAAATTCTTGACTGTATGACCGATGACGCAAGGCTTTATATGGCATATTACGAGGGTAAAGCCATTGCCGGTACAATCGCAATAAAATGGGGTCAAAATGTTATGAAGTATCAATACGGTGCTTCATCAAATGCTCACAGAAATGTTTACCCTAACTATGCACTTCAATGGGAAATGATGAAATGGGGTATGGAGTGCGGATGCAAAGTTTACGACTTCGGCGGAATTTCAGGTGACTGTCAAAACCCTGACAACCCTCATTACGGTCTTTGGAGATTTAAACACGGCTTCGGCGGTTATATGAAAGAATTTGTAGGCGAATTCGATTATGTAATCAACAAACCCGTATACAAGCTTTACAACATTGCAACAAAAGTACTTGAAAAGATAAGATAAAATGAGCAGATATATTATTGATAAAAACAAATTAATTGAAAATATAGAAATTATAAAGAAAAAAGCAGGAGTTGACATTATCGGCGTAGTTAAAGGCAACGGCTACGGCTTCGGTATGTGTAACCTTGCCGAAATACTTATGCAAAACGGCATTAACACTTTTGCAGTAACGGAAGTTTATGATGTGCCGCTTCTTCGTGAAACAGTTCTTGACAAGGATATACTTGTTATGCGTTCCACTTGCATTGAAGATGAAGCTCAAATTGTGGCAAAATATAACTGCATTGCAACAATCGGTTCGCTTGAAGCTGCCAAAGTTATGGACAAAGTGTCAAAGAAACTCGGCAAAAAGACAAAATGCCACTTAAAAATAGACACAGGTATGGGCAGATACGGTTTCTTACCAAGTCAGGTTGAGGATGCAATAAAATGCTATAATTTTGAAAACCTTGATTTTTGCGGCGCTTATACTCATTTTTCTTCAGCTTTTCATAATACCGAACTTACAAAGGCTCAGCTTGAAATGTTTAAAGACACGGTTGAGCAAATTAAAAAAGCGGGTAAAAATGTAGGTATTCTTCACTGCGCTAACTCACCTGCTCTGCTTAATGTAGACGGGGTTACGCTTGACGCAGTAAGAATCGGCTCGGCATTTACCGGCAGAGTTATCACAAACGGCAAGAACCGGCTTAACCGCCTCGGCAGTTTGGAAGCGGAAGTTATTGAAACAAAAACCGTACCGTCGGGTTACTCTATCGGCTACAACGGTCAATTCAAAACTAAGAGAGAAACCAAAATTGCAATAGTTCCTATCGGTCACTTTGACGGTTTCGGTCTTGAAAAAGGCAAAGAAGTTGCTGATTTGCACTCGGTCCTTTCTCAGTTTAAACATTATTTGCAGAAAAAGCAGTTGACCGTTAACATAAACGCAAAAGTTTATAATGTTATAGGTGAAATCGGTCTTTCGCATACGGCAGTTGACATAACGGGCAGTGATGTTAAAATCGGAGATACAGCAAGCGTTGAAATCTCACCTCTTATGGTTAACCCAAATGTGCCGAGAATTTACAAATAAATAGGTATAAAAATAAGGCAGTAGCGTTAAAGCGTTACTGCCTTTCATTTTGCATTTTATTCCTTTGTATAGCCCTGCTCTTCAAGCTTTTTAATCATCATTCTTGAAACTTTATATACATCGCCGCAACCGAGAGTAATAACAAGGTCGCCGGGCTGAGCGTTTGCAAGAACATAATCGCTGATTTCCTCAAAAGTATCAAGTTGAACACTGCCCGGTACTTTATCTGCCAAATCTTTCGCTTTAATACCGATTGTGTTAACTTCCCTGCTGCCCATAATTGCAGAAATTACGCACTTATCGGGAATCTGAAGCACTTTTGCAAAATCATCAAGAAGAAGCGAAGTCCTTGTATAAGTAAACGGCTGATGAACTGCCCAAACACGGTTAAAGCCCATTTTCATTGCCGCCTCAAGAGTAACTTTAAGTTCGGCAGGATGATGAGCGTAATCGTCAGCAAAAGTAATACCGTTGAGTTTTCCTACAAGTTCAAATCTTCTGCCTGCGCCCTTAAATGCATTAAGACCGTCGCAAATACTGCCAACATCAGCACCGCTTTCATATGCCGCAACAAAAGCGCAAAGTGAATTGAGCACATTATGTTCACCCGGTACGGAAAGATGAACTGTTGCAACAAACTCGCCGTTATGGTAAACATCATATTTTGAATGAAAGCCACCCGGAACTTCAATATTCTTTGCAACCCATTCGTTACCCTCATTCTTACCGATAGAGATAAGTTTCTTGCCCTCAATACCCTTTAATGTGTCAACAGTGTTGGCATCGTCACCGTTATAAATAATTGTTTTTGTAGTCTTTTCGGCAAATTTGCGGAAAGATTTTTTAATATTGTCAAGATTTTTGAAAAAGTCCAAATGGTCTTCATCAATATTGAGTATAACAGCAATATCCGGGTTCATATGAAGAAATGTGTTGTTGAATTCACAAGATTCACAAACAAAGTTTTGACTGTGACCGAACCTACCGTAAGCATCAATAACAGGAAGCTTGCCGCCTATAACAGCACTTGGGTCAAGACCTGCGTCAAGGAGCACCTGAGTAATCATAGACGAGGTTGTCGTTTTGCCGTGAGTACCGCAAACGCCGATGCAGTTAGTAAAAATACGGCTCATGGCACCCAAAAGTTCCGCCCTTTCAAAGCAAGGAAAATTAGCCTTTGCATATTCAAGCTCTTCATTGCCTTTTAAAATCGCATTAGTATAAATAACAAGTTCAACATCGCTTGTGATATTTTCCTTAACCTGACCGAGATAAACCTTTGCACCCTCCCTTTCAATTCTTCTGAAAGTTTCGGTATCATTGTTATCCGAGCCTGAAACATTATAACCAAGCTGAATAAGAATTTCAGCAAGCGGGCACATACCGGCGCCGCCGATTCCGATAAAATGTATTCTTTTAACTTTTTTTAATATATCGTCAATATGCATATTTTTTGTATCCATAAAAGAGTCACCTCTAAAATCTTATTGAATAAATATTATACAACATTTCTTTAAAAAAATAAATACCCCAAAGCGATTAACTAATATTTTTTTATTTCATAGTATGTAGAAAGAGTTTTGGGAGTTGAAAATATGAATTTTATTATACCTTATTATGATGATAACAGGCTGGAGTATACAAGCAAGTACCTTACAAAATTAGGCTATCACGAAGTATACGATAAAAACAAAGCAGATTTTGTAATATTTGCGCCGGCTGAAAAAGAAGAAAGAATTAAAGAATTCAAAGATTTATTTATTTTTTTAGGTCAAACAAATATCGATAAAGAAAAATATCAATTTTACGATTATAACAAAAGAGAAGATTTTAAATACAAAAATGCCATGCTTACAAGTGAAGGCGCAGTAGCTCTGTATAAAATAAACAGTGACAAAGCGCTTCTTTCTTCACGGGTACTGATTACAGGATACGGAAAAATAGCAAAAGCACTTTGCAAAAGCTTAAAAAGTTTCGGTGCAAATGTTACTGTTTGTGCAAGAAGCGATATAAACAAAGCAGAAGCTCTCGGCGACACAGCAAATGTAATTGATTTTTCAAATCTTTTATGTAACGAATTTGATATAATATTCAATACCGTACCTGCCGTATGTTTTACCAAAAAAGAAATTGATACATTTAAAGAAAATGCATTATATATCGAACTTGCTTCGTTTCCGGGCGGTATTGACAAACATTATGCCAAATCAAAACATATAAATCTTATTAACGGCAGCAAGTTGCCGTCAAAATTCAGCAAGGAAAGTGCAGGCTATTTTATTGCACAAGCGATTGACAAATCTATTAAGGAGGGAATAATTTGAATATCGGGTATTGCCTGACAGGCTCATTTTGTACTTTTGCCAAATCAATAAAAACACTTGAAAAACTTGTAAGCAACGGGCACAATGTTGTACCTATTATGAGTGAAAACGCATATACTATGAACACCCGTTTTGCAAATGCAACGGACATACAAAACAGACTTATTGAAATTACCGGTAACAGCATAATTCACACAATAGAACAAGCAGAGCCGATAGGACCTAAAAAGATGTTTGATGTTCTTGCGGTAGTGCCCTGCACCGGCAACACGCTTGCAAAGCTTGCTAACGGAATTGTTGACACATCGGTTACCATGGCAGTTAAAAGTCATTTAAGAAACGGAAAGCCAGTTGTAATAGGCATTTCAACCAATGACGCTTTAGGCGGTGCAAGTAAAAACATAGGCACTCTTTTAAATTATAAAAACTATTATTTCGTGCCGTTTGGAATGGATGATTTTGACAAAAAGCCGAGAAGTATGGTGTGCGATTTTGACAAAGTTTACGAGGCAATCGAAAAAGCATATAACGGCGAAGAAATATTAAAAAAAATATATTGACTTTTTTATACCAATTATATATATTAATCGTATGGCGTTTAAAAAGCTAACGCCAAATCGGGTTAAAACGAGGATGTGTATATTGGAAAAGATAATTGACCTTAGGGATATCACTGTAAAATACGGTGACAATGTTGTACTTGACAAACTTAATCTTTATATAAACAAAAAAGAGTTTATAACGCTGCTTGGACCTTCAGGTTGTGGCAAGACCACCACTCTGCGCTGTATTGCGGGTTTTATTGAACCTGACGGCGGAGATATTGTTTTTGAAGGCAAGAGAATTAATGATGTTCCCCCTCATAAGAGAAAAGTGAACACCATTTTTCAGCGTTATGCTCTTTTTTCGCATTTGAATGTATATGAAAATATTGCTTTTGGTTTAAAGCTTCAAAAAAAGCCAAAAGATGAAATAAGAAAAACTGTTGCCGAAATGCTTGAACTCGTTAACCTTAAAGGGTTTGAAAAAAGAAGCATTGATTCGCTTTCCGGCGGTCAGCAGCAGAGAGTTGCCATTGCCCGTGCGCTTGCAAATTCTCCACATGTGCTTTTGCTTGACGAACCTCTCGGCGCTCTTGACTTAAAGCTTAGGAAAGATATGCAAACCGAACTTAAAGCTATTCAAAAAAGACTTGGAATAACCTTTATTTATGTTACCCACGACCAGGAAGAAGCGCTTTCTATGTCTGACACAGTTGTTGTTATGGACAAGGGTAAAATTCAGCAAATCGGCACGCCTGAAGATATTTACAACGAGCCGGTCAACGCTTTTGTTGCCGACTTCATAGGAGAGTCAAATATTGTTGACGCAGTTATGATTAAAGATTATCTTGTATCTTTCGGCGGTGTGACTTTTGAATGTCTTGACAGCGGTTTTGGTGAAAATGCATTTGTTGAAGCGGTTGTAAGACCTGAGGATATTAAGATAGTTAAAAAAGGCAGTAAGGCTTCCCTTCCGGGTAAAATCACGAGCATTACTTTTAAAGGCGTTCATTTTGAAATTCTTGTTGATGTTGGCGGTTTTATTTGGATGATTCAAACTATTGAGCACCACGAAGTCGGCGAAGAAATAGGAATGTACATTGAACCTGACGCTATTCACATTATGAACAGAAGTGAATACAGCGGTGAATTCGGCGACTACTCATACTTCTCGGATGAAATGGACCATATTTCCGACGCAACATACAACTGGGAGGAAGAAAATGAAGAAAAAGAATAAGCTTTCCGCCCTTTGTGACAAGCCGTACCTTGTATGGACTGTTTTGTTTATTATTGCGCCGCTTATTATGGTTGCATTTTATGCGCTTACCGACAAAACCGGTGCGTTTTCGTTTGCAAGCGTTGAACAAATTCCGACCTATATAACAACCATTTTGCTTTCAATTCTTTACGGCGTTGCCGCAACCGCAATATGTTTACTCTTAGGTTTTCCTTTTGCTTATATTTTTTCAAAAGCACCTGCAAAATATCAAAAATTTGTTGTTTTACTCGTTATGCTTCCTATGTGGATGAACTTTCTTATCAGAACTTACAGTTGGATGACTATACTTGGCGATACGGGTATAATCAATACAGCTTTAAATGCGCTCGGTCTTGATTCGTTAAAGCTTATAAATAATGGTGGCGCCGTTATTTTGGGTATGGTATATAACTTTTTGCCATATATGATTTTGCCTATCCTTTCGGTTTTGACAAAACTTGACAATTCACTTGTTGAAGCCGCTCAGGACTTAGGCTCAAATAAGTTTGAAGTTATGAGAAAAGTAATTATTCCTCTTTCAAAGCCGGGTATACTAAGCGGTATAACAATGGTATTCGTACCTTGCGTTTCAACATTTTACATCACCCAAAAGCTCGGCGGCGGTCAGGTTGTTCTTATCGGAGATGTTATCGAAACTCAATTTCAAAGCGCAAACAACTATAACTTAGGTGCGGCTCTTTCGTTTGTATTGATGATTTTGATATTCATTTGCCTTGGGGTTATGAACTATTTTGGCGCAGATGAAAGCGACGGAGGTGTTGTAATATGAAAAAGAAAACACCTTTTTTATCTAAGCTTTATATTGTGCTCATATTCATCTTTTTATATGCGCCTATTGCCGTTATGATGCTTTTTTCACTCAATTCGACATCAAGCACATATATTTTCTCCGGTTTTTCAACCCATTGGTATGGCGAAATGTTTAAAGAT
This sequence comes from uncultured Eubacteriales bacterium, assembly GCA_900540235.1. GTDB lineage: Bacteria > Bacillota > Clostridia > Oscillospirales > Acutalibacteraceae > Eubacterium_R. The sequence goes on along the minus strand of UQEY01000039.1, from coordinate 10,633 downwards.
ACGGTTGCCATGCAGGCTCTCAAAAACACAATTTTGCTTGCTGTTTGCACTGCGCTTGTTTCAACCGTTTTGGGCGTACTTGCCGCAGTTGGTCTTTTTAATTCAAAATCGAAACTTTACAAAAGAAGTATGATGACAGCCACCAACATTCCTATGATGAACCCTGAAATTGTTACGGGTATTGCAATGATGCTTCTTTTTGTTTTTGCAGGTTCACTTGTTAATAAAAGTGATGTGCTCGGTTTTTGGACACTTCTTATTGCCCATGTAACCTTTGCGCTTCCTTATGTCATTTTGAATGTTATACCAAAGCTCAAGCAGTTTGATATGCATGTTTATGAAGCTGCACTTGACCTCGGTTGCAAGCCGGTAAAAGCATTTTTCAAAGTAGTTATGCCTGAAATTCTCAGCGGTATTATAACCGGTTGCGTTATGAGTTTTACTCTTTCGCTTGATGATTTCATAATAAGTTACTTTACTAACGGACCGAGTTTTCAAACTCTTCCTATTTATATATTTTCTATGACAAAAAAGAGAGTTAAGCCTGATATGTATGCGCTTTCGACTCTTATGTTTGTATCAATTCTCGTACTTCTTGTATTGATGAACATTGCTCAAAACAAGTCTGAAAAAAAGGGTAAGCGTGAGGCAAAATGAGAAAAATAATTACTGTTTTATTAGCTGTTATTTTGTGCTTAGGCGTCTTCCCATACTCTGCTTTAGCCGATGACAATTACTTTAGCAAAGAGCAAATTGAGTATTACAAAAATTTAGGTCTTCAAGGCACAACGGTTAATGTGTATAACTGGGGAGAATACATTTCCGACGGCAGTGAGGGCTCAATTGATGTAGTTAAAGAATTTGAAAAGCTTACCGGTTGCAAAGTAAATTATACTAACTACGAATCTAACGAAAATATGTATTCAAAGCTTACAGGCGGCGGAGTATCGTATGATGTTATCGTTCCGAGCGATTATATGATTGATAAGCTTATTGACGAAGATATGCTTCTTGAACTTGATTATGACAATATACCCAATATGAAGTATATTGACAAAGATTGTTTTAATCTGTTCTTTGACCCTGAGCAAAAATACACCGTTTGTTACAATGTAGGAACAACGATTTTAATATATAACAAAAAGCTTGTTAAAGAAGAGCCTAAGAGCTGGGATGTACTTTGGGACGAACAGTATAAAGGCAAAGTATTGATGTTTAATAATCCTCGTGATGCATTTGCCATTGCTCAGTCAATACTCGGTCAAGATTTTAATTCTACAAACGAGCAAGACTGGCTAAAAAGTGCCGAACTTTTAGCCGAGCAAAAAGATAAAGTTAACCCGGTTTATGTTATGGATGAAGTGTTTAACCTTATGGAAAGCGGTGAATATGCATTTGCAACCTACTATGCCGGCGACTATGTTTTGATGAATGAGAACAATGAAGATTTAGGCTACTGCATACCCGAAGAAGGTGTAAACGCTTTTTACGATGCTTTTTGTATTCCTAAATGTTCAAAAAATAAAAAAGGCGGAGAAGCTTTTATTAACTTTATGCAAGAGCCTGAAGTTGCGCTTGCAAACAGTGAATATATTTACTATCGCAGTGCCAACTACACCGTTGAGCAAAACGAAGAAAGTTCGCTTTACGGCAACCCGGCCGTCTATGCAAAAGTTAAAAAAGTTCAATACTTCAAAAATTTACCTCAAAACATTAACGAACTTGAAAACAGGCTTTGGACTGAAGTTAAAAGCGGTCAACTTTCAACAGACAGCAAGGAGCAAAATAAAAAAATTTACATCGAATGTGCTGTTTTAGGCGTTGCCGTTATAATTGTTATTACTGTGAAAATTATAAATAATTCAAAAAAGAAGAAAGAGCAGGATTTGAGTGATTTATATGATTAAATGTGCTATTTTTGATTTGGACGGAACTTTAGTTAACACTATTGACGATTTAGGCTACGCTACCGATTATGTACTTAAACAGTTCGGCAAAGAACCTAAATGGACTATGGATGACTACAGAATGTTCGTCGGTAACGGTGCCAAAAAGCTTGTTGAAAGAGCTTTTGAACATAAGCTTTCAGGCGAAGAACTTGAAAAAGCATATGAAATGTTCAAGGTTAGATATAATCAAGTTCTTTTAGAACACGCACACGCTTATGACGGCATTAAAGAACAGCTTGATATACTTAAAGAAAAAGGAATTAAAATAGCTGTAGTTACAAACAAGCCACACGAAAGCGCAGTTAAAATGGTTGAAACTATATTCGGCAAAGGCTATTTCAATTTAATTACCGGTGCTAAAGATGACACCCCTAAAAAGCCCGACCCAACCACAACCAAGAAAACGCTTGAAGCGCTCAACTGTACGGCTTGTGAAGCTATTTTCTTCGGTGACAGCGATGTTGATGTTAAAACAGCCAAAAACGCAGGAATCGAAGCTATCGCCTGCTCTTGGGGATTCAGGAGTTTTGAGTCGCTTTTGGCTCAATCACCGTCAGCGATTATTGACGAACCTAAGTACATATCAAAGCTTTTTTAAAAAGTTTCAAAAAAGATGTAAAAAAGTGTTGACAAACAAATATCATTTTGGTATAATTCATATCGTTGACGCGAGAGTGGCGGAATCGGCAGACGCGCACGTTTGAGGGGCGTGTGGGGCGACTCGTACGGGTTCAAGTCCCGTCTCTCGCACCAAAAAATATAGACACCATTTGGTGTCTATTTTTTTTGCTATGAGATGTATGATTTGAACTGTCTTGTATGGGGTCCCCACAAAGTCCGTCAGACTTTGTGGGGAGAGGAAAGATATATGCAGTGTTTGTTATTCTTTTGCTTGCAAAAGAATTTGAACACGGAATTTATCTTGACGAAAGTCCCGTCTCTCGCACCAAAAACAGTAATCACCATTTGGTGGTTGCTGTTTTATTTTTTTTATTTTCTGATAATATTTGATTTATGTTATTATAGTTGCAATTTGACTAATTTTGTAAATAAATAATTAATGTTTTTGTGTACAATTGACAAATATGGCTGTTTGTTATAGAATAAGCCTATGCAGACAGCAGTTAGCAGAGAGACAATGGGATGATGAAGGGCACGCTTCTTTTGGAAGGCGTGCTTTTTCATTTTACCGTTTGATACACTTTGTACTAAAAAATACCCTTCAATATCAAATTCGAACATTTGTATTGATTTTTGCTTTTTATGTGATATAATGTTTTCAGTAACCAATAATATTTGTACGGAGGCGTTTTTGTATGGCAAAGCAAAAAACATATATCGCAATAGATTTAAAATCGTTTTATGCCTCTGTTGAATGTGTTGAGCGAGGACTTGACCCGCTGAAAAATAATCTTGTTGTTGCCGATGACAGCAGAACGGAAAAGACCATTTGCCTTGCCGTGTCGCCGTCATTGAAAGCGTATGGAGTTTCGGGCAGAGCACGACTTTTTGAAGTTGTTGAGCGTGTTCGCCAGGTCAATAATAATCGCAAACTGAAAAATAATTATGCCGAATTTAAGGGCGAATCCTATAATGTCGATGAATTGACAGATGATGAGCTGAAGCTGTCGTATATCGTTGCTCCGCCTCGGATGAATCTTTACAAGAAGTACAGCAATAGGATTTTTGCCATATATTCGAGTTTTGTGTCGCCCGAAGATATTTTGGTTTATTCAATAGACGAGGTGTTCATTGACGCAACGAGTTATCTCCGCACTTCGGGCATAACCGCTAATCAAATGGCGATGGATATGATAAAAGCCGTTCTTGACGAAACGGGTATAACCGCCACTGCGGGAATAGGCACAAATATGTATCTTTGCAAGATTGCTATGGATATTGTTGCCAAGCATATTGATGCCGATGAAAACGGCGTCAGAATTGCTGAACTTGACGAAATGTCTTATCGTCAAAAATTGTGGGATTATCGTCCGATTACTGATTTTTGGCGTGTAGGCAAGGGAACTGCAAAACGGCTTGAAAGCGTTGGAATTTACACAATGGGCGATATTGCAAAATGTTCTGTCGGTTCGTCAAATGAATTCTACAATGAGGATTTGTTGTATCGACTTTTTGGCATCAACGCCGAGCTTATCATAGACCACGCTTGGGGTTGGGAACCCTGCACAATCGAGGATGTCAAGGCATACAAGCCCGACACCAAAAGCATCAGCTCCGGTCAGGTGCTCACTCGACCGTATAGCTTTGATGAAACAACCGTTATCGTGCGTGAAATGGCAGAACTTCTTGCACTTGATTTGGTGGACAAAGGAGTTACAACAGACCAAATTGTGCTCACACTTAATTATGATATAGAAAATGTAAAAAACGGCTATAAGGGCGAAATCACGATTGACGGCTACGGCAGAAAAGTGCCAAAGCACGCACACGGAACAGGGAATATAAACCGCTTGACTTCATCATCAAAGCTCATTGTTGAAACTGCATTGGCTGTGCTTTTCAGGATTGCGGACAGAAATTTGTCTGTTCGCAAGGTCAATATTTCCGCCAATCACATAACCGATGAAAATAAGGTTGAACCACAGGTTTGTCAACTCGATTTCTTCACCGATTATTCAAAGATAAAGGCGGAAGAAGATTGCTTGAAAAAAGAACGAAGCCTGCAAAACACTATGCTTCGTATTCAAAAACGATATGGCAAAAACGCTATTCTCAAAGGTACAAATTTGCAGGAATGTGCCACAACGATAGAACGCAACAATCAGGTGGGAGGTCATAAGGCAGAATGAAATATGACGATATTATATCTTTGCCGCATCACACCTCAACCAAGAGGGCGCATCTTTCCACGGCTCAACGCTCGGCACAGTTTGCTTCTTTTGCCGCCTTGAAAGGCTTTGAGGACGAAATTGCCGAAACTGCTCGTGTAACAGAAGAAAGGGTTGTTCTTGACGAAAACGAGATTGAGGCACTCAATGACGCTTTGCAGTATATTTCATATAATTTGAACGAAATTGCCGAGGTGTCAATCACTTATTTTGTGCCCGACAAATTGAAGTCGGGCGGTGCTTATGTAACTAAAGTCGGCAGTGTAAAAAAGATAGATTTTTTTGCACGCAGGGTTTTGATTGACTGCACAGAAATTCCGATTGACGATATTGTCAAAATAGAAATATAATTTTACATTCGGCTCGTGATATGATATTATATATAATATAAAATATTGTGAGGCGAGAAAATGAAAAAGATTGTTGTCGGCATACTTGCACATGTTGATTCGGGCAAAACCACATTGTCGGAGGCTATGCTGTATCATTCGGGTACCATCTCAAAACTCGGCAGGGTAGACAGCAAAAATTCTTTTTTGGACACATTTTCTCTCGAACGCTCACGAGGAATAACGATTTTTTCAAAGCAGGCACTGCTTAAATACAAGGAAACGGATATAACGCTTATTGACACGCCGGGGCATGTTGATTTTTCTGCGGAAACCGAGCGAACACTTCAAGTGCTCGATTACGCAATTTTAGTCATCAGTGCAACCGACGGTGTTCAAAGCCACACTCAAACTCTGTGGAAACTCCTTGCAAAGTATAAAGTGCCCTGCTTTATTTTTGTTAACAAGACCGATTTGGACGGCGCTGATAAGGATGTTGTTCTCTATCAGCTGAAAACCAAATTGAGCGACGGTTGCGTTGATTTCACTTTGCCTGATGATGAGTTGAACGAAAATATTGCTTTGTGCGATGATGTTCTTCTTGAAAAATATGAGGAGGGCAGCCTTGGCAAACAGGATGTCATTTTGGCAATAAAAAACAGAAAAATCTTTCCTTGTATGTTCGGCTCTGCGCTCAAACTTGACGGTGTAGATGCCTTTATGGATTTAATCAATGATTACACCGAGCAACCGCAGTATGGCTCTGATTTTGGCGCAAAGGTGTACAAAATATCCGAGGATAAAGGTCAGCGACTCACTATGATGAAAATCACGGGCGGAACGCTGAAAGTGAAAGAGATTCTGAAAAGTGAAAAAAATATAAACGGTGAAAAGGTCAATCAAATTCGCCTTTATTCAGGCGAAAAATTCACCGCTGTTGATGAGGCAACGGCAGGCACGGTTTGTGCCGTCACGGGCATAACCTTTACAAATTCGGGCGATGGATTGGGCGTTGAGGACAACTCATCAATTCCGATGCTTACCCCTGTTTTGACATATACCGTCAATGTTCCCGATGGTACAGATGCCCACACCGTGCTGTCGGATATGCGTATTTTAGAGGCGGAAGACCCGCAACTAAAGGTTGAATGGAATGAGCGTTATTCCGAAATTCATATCAAACTTATGGGTGATATTCAGCTTGAAGTTTTGCAAACTCTCTTTGCCGATAGGTTTGGAATCGATATATCCTTTGGCAAGGGCAGTATAATTTATAAAGAAACTATTGAAGAAGCGGTCGAGGGTGTCGGTCATTTTGAGCCACTCCGTCACTATGCCGAGGTGCATTTGCTGTTGAAACCCGGCAAACGAGGCAGCGGACTTGTGTTTAAAACCGATTGCAAAGAGGATGTCCTTGATAAGAATTGGCAGAGACTTATCCTCACTCATTTGTATGAAAAAACTCATATCGGTGTGCTGACAGGTTCGCCGATAACCGATATGGAAATCATCTTGAAATCGGGCAAGGCACACCCAAAACACACCGAAGGTGGCGACTTCAGGCAGGCAACTTACCGTGCTGTTCGCCAAGGACTCCGCAGTGCAAAAAGCATTTTGCTTGAGCCGTATTATGATTTTGTTCTTGAAATTCCAAATGAAAATGTCGGCAGGGCAATGTCTGATATTCAATTTATGCACGGCACATTCAATCCTCCTGAATTGGACGGGGAAATGTCCGTTTTGACAGGCTCTGCTCCTGTTTCGGCAATGTGCGATTATGCCGGCACGGTGCGTCAGTATACCCGTGGAGTAGGCAGACTTTCGTGCACACTCAAAGGTTATGAGCCTTGTCATAATGCCGAAGAAGTGATTGCTGAATTTGATTATAATCCCGACAGCGACACCGACAACACTTGCGATTCTGTGTTCTGTTCAAAGGGTGCAGGCTATAATGTAAAATGGGACGAGGTCAAAAGTCATATGCACTTGCCGAGCATACTTTCAACACCGAAAAACGAGTATGCTCCAACCTGTTCGGCAGCCAGGATGTCAAGCTATGCAGACAAAAACGATTTGTTTGCGCTTGATAAAGAACTTATGGAGATTTTTGAGCAAACCTATGGAAAAATTAAGCACAAAAATCCAAATAACAGCCACTTCACTTTTACTGAAAAAACAGAGAAACAAAACCCTAAAAAGATGCCGAAAACTCCAAAATACGAAGGTCCCGAATATCTTTTGATTGACGGCTACAATGTCATCTTTTCGTGGGATAATTTGAAAAAACTTGCCGACAGCAGTATTGACGGAGCAAGGAATGCACTCATCAATATTCTTTGCAATTATCAGGGCTACAAGAGATGCGAAGTTATTGTTGTTTTTGATGCCTACAAGGTCAAAGGCAATCACCGTGAAATTGAAAAGGTGAATAACATCACCGTTGTTTACACCAAAGAGGCGGAAACCGCAGATATGTATATCGAAAAGGCTTCGCTTGATTTGGCAAAAAAGCACAAGGTCAGAGTTGTCACCTCCGATGCTCTCGAGCAGGTTATTATCCTTGGCAACGGTGCTTTGCGTGTGTCGTCACGTGAATTTCAGGGCGAGGTAAAATCGGCAGAGGAGAATATTCGTACTATAATTGAAAATAATCATTAAACATTAAACATGATTGATTGTTTTACTGTTGAAATTTTTATAATAATATGCTATATTATTAATAAACATAAAATTTAGTTGGATTAAAAATTTATGTCTAAAAGAGTAGAGAGGATGTTTTTTAATGAAGAAAAGAAAAGCATTAAAAAAGGGACTTCGTCTTTATGAGGGCAAGGAGCTTTCAAAAGATTTTCCTATCACTGCAATTAATGCTTCCTCTGTAACCGTTTATCCTTTGAGCCAGCATATCGGCGCACCTGCCGAGCCACTCGTAAATCCGGGTGACAGAGTGCTTAAAGGTCAGATGATTGCGAAGGCAGGCGGATTCATTTCCGCACCCGTGCACAGCTCGGTTTCAGGCACGGTAAAATCTATTGAAAACCGCAGAGTAATCAACGGCAGTCTTGTAAAATCTATTGTTGTTGAAAATGACGGACTTGATGAAGAGGTTGAGGGAATGGGCGTTAAGTCAAATCCCGATGATTTGACCGTTGAGGAGATTCTCCAAAAAATCAAGGACTTCGGTATTATCGGCTTGGGTGGCGCAGGCTTTCCGACAGGTGTAAAATTGTCACCTAAAAACGCTGATGAAATCGACACCATCATCATCAACGGCTGTGAGTGCGAACCTTATCTCACCGTTGACTATCGTATTATGCTTGAAAAGGGCGAGCAGATTGTTAAGGCAGTTCGCCAAATTCAAAGACTTTTGCCAAATGCAAAGGCTATTTTCGGCATTGAGGACAACAAAAGCGATTCAATTAAGGTTATCAAGGGCTTTATTCAACCTGATGATAATATGGACATCTGCGAACTTAAAACAAAGTATCCGCAGGGTGGTGAGCGTTCACTTATTTATGCCGTAACAGGCAGAAAGATTAATTCAAAAATGCTTCCTGCCGATGCAAAATGCGTTGTTGTAAACTCATCAACCTGCTTTGCAATTTACAATGCACTTTATGAGAATATTCCTCTTATTTACAGGTATATGACCATAACAGGTGACGGCGTTAATCAGTGCAATAACTTCAAAGTGCCAATCGGTTGCAGCCATCAGTATGTAATCGAAAAGTGCGGTGGCTTGAAAGAAGATGTAGTCAAGGTTATTTCGGGCGGTCCAATGACAGGCTTTGCTATGAGCACACTTGAAGTGCCTGTTCAAAAGACTTCTGCGTCTATCCTTGCTTTCACAGAGGATGATGTTGCTTCTGTCGAGGCTACAAATTGTATTCACTGTGGCAGATGCGTAAGCGTTTGTCCGTCAAATCTTGTTCCGCAAATGCTTGCAAAGGCTGTTAAGCAGAGCAAATTCACTGCTTTTGCGGATTTGGGCGGTATGGAATGTGTACAGTGTGGCTGTTGCTCATACACTTGCCCTGCAAGAATTCCTCTTACCCATCTTTTCAATGTCGGCAAGGCAGAGGTAAGAAAAGAACTTAACAGACAAAAAAGTAAGGAGGTCAACTAAATATGTATAATGTTTCGGTATCTCCGCATTTAAGAACACAGGACAGCACCAAAACAATTATGGGCGATGTTGCATTGGCACTTTTGCCGATTCTTGCATTCGGTATCTACCATTTCGGTCTTCCGGCATTGTTCGTAACTGTTCTTTGCGTTGTATCAAGTGTTCTATTTGAACTTCTTTTTGAGGTTATCACAAAACGACCAATCACAATTTTTGACAACAGTGCGTTGGTAACAGGCCTTATTTTGGCTGTTAACCTTCCTGCAAGCGTGCCGTGGTACATACCTGTTCTCGGCAGCGGCTTTGCAATCGTTATTGTAAAAATGCTTTTCGGTGGCTTGGGTCAGAACTTTATGAACCCTGCACTCGGTGCAAGATGCTTCCTTCTCATTTCTTTCGCTGCAAAAATGGGCGATTTTGCAATGTATAAGGTATACAGTGCATCATTCAGCGAGCTTTTCAAGGACGGTAAAATCAAGGATTGCCTTTATCTTTTGGCAGGCAAAACCGATACCGCACTTGACGCTGTGGCAGGTGCAACTCCTCTTGCACAGCTCGGTGACGGCAAAGAACTTGATTTGACATCACTTTTCCTCGGTATGCACGGCGGTTGTATCGGTGAAGTTTCGGCTTTGGCTATCTTAATCGGTGCCGCATATCTCCTTATCAAAAAGGTTATTTCAATCCGTATTCCGGGTACATATATTCTTTCAACTGTTGCGTTCATCGCAATTATCAGACTTGTTCAGGGTGATACAGTAACTGTAAATTACCTTTTGAGCGAGGCTTTGTCAGGCGGACTTCTTGTCGGTGCGTTCTTTATGGCAACCGATTATGTTACAAGTCCGATAACCGCAAAGGGTCAAATCCTTTACGGTGTGCTTCTCGGTTTTGTAACCGCAATGTTCAGAGTTGTCGGTTCTTCCGCAGAGGGCGTTTCATATGCAATCATCATTTGCAACCTCCTCGTTCCTATTATTGAAAAAATAACTGTTTCAAAGCCTTTCGGCTCCGTTAAAGCGAAAGGAGATGCACAGTAATGGAAAATAAAAAGTCAAATTTGTTTAAAAACACATTTGTTTTGGTTATCATCACCTTGGTTGCCGTTGCGGCTTTGGCTGTTGTAAACCAAATTACCAAAGGCCCTATCGAACAGGCAGAAATCAATCAAAAGGCAGAAGCGTACAAGGTTGTTTATGCCGATGCAAACGAGTTCAGCGAAATTGACGGGCTCGATAAAATGATTAAAAATTCAACCAAACTTTTTGAAGATAACGGTTTATCCGGTTGTACGGTAACCGATGCCCTTGCCGTTAAAAATTCAAGCGGTGACACAGAGGGTTATATCATTGCTTCAACTTCACCAAACGGCTACGGCGG
>UQEY01000038.1 GCA_900540235.1 uncultured Eubacteriales bacterium | reverse complement strand
TCGTACAGCTCCCACTCGCAAAATACAAAATTTATCTCACTTTCTCAACATTCTCAAAAATGCGATTGGTATTTTAACCAACCGCATTTTTTTGCAATGTTTTAGCTGAAAATTCTTTCAAGGATGTCATTCCTCTTGCCCTTTTCCATAATTCTGAGTTTTAAAACTACAGATTTTTCCAAATCTGACAAATCGTAAAAAGCATCATTAAAACCTTGAAGGTCAACGAGAAAATCAGTGTCCTGACAAACATCGATATTGACCTCACCGTTAATGAGCGTTTCTAAACTGATATTGTAAAGCGCTGCAATTTTTTGCAACACTTCAAGTTTAGGCTCGCTCTTGCCGTTTTCGTAATACGCATACGAACTGCGTGTTACACCTAAAGTCTTAGAAATTTGCTCCTGCGTAAGACCTGCTTTCTTCCTAAAATATTTTAGTGTTGTGGATAATGATACATGACTCATTTGTCTACCTCCTATAGCATTTTTTCTTTATCTACATAATACAACACCAACAAAGCTTTGTCAAGTTTATTCACACTTTTGTTACTATTTTTAATAATTATTGACATTTTCTTTAGTTTAGTGATATCATTATTATAAATTATGACAATATTAAACAAATTCGGTGATTTATATGAAAAAAACATTTTCAATTATATTATCAATAATACTTATTATATCTTCAATACCTTTCGTCGCTTATGCAAAAACTTATCAAGAAAGTTTGATTGAAGCCGGCTTTCCTCAAAGCTATGCAGAAAAGCTTGAAGCACTTCATAACAAATATCCGAATTGGATATTTACTCCTTTAAAAACAGGTCTTGAATTTCAGAGTGCGGTGAACGGTGAAAGAAGCAAACATTCAAACCAACTTATTTCTATGTCTTCAACAGATGATAAGCAAATGTTTTGCAACGACAATGAATGTTTTGCCGACGGAAATTATATTATCAAAGAAGGCAAAGATTGGGTGAGCGCTTCGCAAAGTGCAGTTGAATATTATATGGACCCTCGCAATTTTCTTGACGAGGAGCAGATTTTTCAATTTGAATCAACTGCTTATGATTCAAGCCAAACAAAAGAAGGCGTTGAAGCTATACTTAAAGGTACTTGGATGTATGATTCGCTCATATCATATCGAACAACCGCTCAAAATGTTAAAATTTTCGATTCAAGTACAAAATATTCGGATGTTATATTAAAGGCGGCAAGCGACTTTAATATAAGCGCATATTACCTCGCTTCAAAGATTAAGCAGGAAAACGGTGCAAGCACGGCTTCGGCAGTTTCGGTAAACGGTTCCACAGCGCCGTTTGAGGGCATTTACAATTATTTTAATATCGGTGCTTATTCAAGCTCAAACGACGGCTTAGCGTGGGCGGCAGGCTATTTAAAGAGCAACAAGGACACTGTTATTTACAGTGATTATGACAGTAAAACATCAACTCCGACAGGTACGCAAACACCTATTTCATCGGGGCAATATATGACCTGGCGGGCAAACAAAGGAAACTGCTATTATGTAAGGCTTTATGACGAAGTTATGGGAAGATATGTTGAAGGCGCAAGCGGATATATTTACACCGCCGATTGCTCAACAACTTATATAGGAAACAGCGCTTCATCTTATGGCAGACCGTGGACTAACCCATACAAATCAATTTATTACGGTGCGCAGTATATTGCAAAATCATTTTCTGCGCAAAACACGGGATATCTTCAAAAATTTAATGTATCCCCTGCTTCAAACCAAAAATATACAAACGAATTTATGAAAAACATAAAAGGTGCGGCGGCTGAAGCAAAGCAAACTTATAAAGGTTATTGCTCGGCAGGCATTTTGGAAAGTGCAAGAACATTTTACATACCTGTTTTTGACAATATGCCAAACGATGTGGGAGCTACTCAAATAAATTTAAACAGTTACAGTGAAAACAGCGTTTCAATTTCTTGGAATGAAGCGTTTAATGCGGCGGCATATCAAGTGCAAATGACAGATGCAAACGGAAATTGGTTTGACTACGCTTACACTCAACAAACAAGTTTGAACATTTCAAATTTGCAACCGGGTTTTGCTTTCGGCGTAAGAGTAAGAGGATATTATCAAAACGGCGACCAAACAGTTTGGGGACCTTTTTATCAAATTGATTTGGCAACCAAACCCGAAAAAGTTCAAAATGTAACTTTAGTCGCAGGCGATTCAACAATAAAAGTTAAATGGAATTATGTGCCAAATGCAAGCGGTTACAAAATTTATATTTTTAATTCTTCAACGGGCAAAAATAAGCTTTACAAAACAGTTGATAACCCGCTTGCCTCGTCAACAACACTCACAAATTTGAAGCCAAACAAGACATATAAAATCAAAGTATGCGCATACATTTCGATTAATTCTTCGCAAATTAACGGTAAAAGAAGCAACCCTGTATCAGCAAAAACAAAAAATAAACCGGTAACAATTTCAAGCGCAAAATCAAACAAGAGCAAAAGAATCAATGTTAAATGGAAAAAGCGAAAAGCAATATCCGGTTATGAAGTAATGTGGTCAACAAGTAAGAATTTTAAAAAGAACTTTTTAAGCGTAAAGGTAAGCGGTGCAAAAAAGAGTTCAACCACATTAAAAACAGCAAGAAGCAAAAAGAATTACTATGTAAGAGTAAGAGCATATAAAAAGAGCGGCAAAAAATACACATATTATTCTTGGAGCAAAACTATTAAAGTCAAAGTAAAATAAACGCTTCAAAAACACCATACAAAAAAGAGGTTTTCAGTTACGAAAACCTCTTTTTGTTATTTATAATACTTTTCTTTCGATAAAATTGTTAATGTCGGCATAAACTTCTTCTTTATTAAACTCGTTTAATATTTCGTGGCGTGCACCGGGATAAATTTTAATTTCCGCTTTATCGTGACCTGTTGCGATAAGTTTGTTATAAACTTCCCATACGCCCTTTGAATAGTTTCCGACCGGGTCCATCTCACCGCTGACAAGTAAAACAGGCATAAGATGACTCACATTAAGATACCATTTTTCGCTGTTACACTCAAGGCAAAGCTTAGCCAAATCTTTATAGCCTACGCTTGCAAAAGTAAAGCCGCAATATTTATCGTTTTGGTAATCGTCAACACTTTCGGGAATGCTTACACCCCAGTCATAATCGGTTCTGTGCTCAAAAGGTTTGTCATAAGCGCCGAAGCCGATTTTTTTAAGAGCTTCAGACTTATATGTTTTACCCTTAACTAAGCTTACTATACCTGTTAAGCCGATACTGATTGCAGCAAGCGGATTAGTGCCCGAAGTGCCGACAAAAACAGCGCCGTCAAAGCAGTTGCCGTATTCGTTAATAAAGCAACGCATAATAAGGCTGCCCATGGAATGACCGCAAATGATATATTTTTTGTCGGGATATTCGTTCTTTGCAATATCCATCAAAATTTTCGCATCTGCAATAACATCCTTATAGCCGTCATCATCTCCAAAATAGCCAAGCAAATTTTCATTAAAATTAGACTTGCCGTGATTAATCATATCGTTCATAAAAACGGCATAACCCATTGAAACGAAAGCTTCAACAGCGTCCTTATACCTGCCCGAATGTTCAGCCATACCGTGGTGAATTTGAAGTACGGCTTTAACATTACCGTCGTCAGGATACCATTGCCACGCTTTAATTTCGCATAAATTTGAACAGCTTGGATAAGTATATTCTTTTGTTTTCATAAATTTAACCCCTCTCGTTTATGAAAAAATATTAAGTTTTATTCAAAATCAAGTTCTACTTCCGCTTTTAGTTCACGATTTAAAAGAGAATTAACGGCATTTTGCGGTGATTCGTTACCGTTAACCACTTCGTTCACGGCAAAAATGATTGGCATATCTACGCCGTATTTTTTTGCAAGTTTGACAGCCGCCGGCAAAGCGTTGATACCCTCAACCACCATACCTACCTTTTTGACCGCCTCGTTTACGCCCAAACCCTGACCGATAAGGAAACCGGCATTATTATTGCGTGAATGAACGCTGGTACAAGTTACAATTAAATCGCCCATACCGGTAAGACCGCTGAAAGTGTAAGGCGAGCAGCCGACTGCTTTTCCAAGTCTTGAAAGTTCCGCAAGTCCCCTTGTGATAAGCGCCGCAGTTGCATTATCGCCATAGCCGAGACCACGGGAAATACCCGTTGCGAGTGCAATGATATTTTTAAGTGCGCCGCAAATTTCAATACCCTTAATATCTGTATTAGTATAAACACGCATAAAAGAACTTGAAAAAAACTCTTGCACAAGCTTTGCCACTTCGATATCACTGCAAGCAGATACAATAGTGGTTGGCATATCAAGTGAAACTTCTTCAGCGTGAGTAGGACCTGAAAGTGCTGCATATTTAACTGTGTCGTTTTTTATTTCGTCGTTAATTACTTGCGTCAAAGTCATAAGAGTATCGCTTTCAATACCCTTGGCAACATCGACTATGATTTGATTATCTTTAATATATTTCTTGCACTTTTTCGCTGTATCACGAACAAAAACGGACGGCACGGCAAACATTATAATGTCTTTATCATTAAGCGCATATTCTAAATCAGCCGTATAATCAATACCCAAAGGGAGTTTCACATTTGGAAGCTTCGGGTGAATATTTGTTTTTTTAAGTTCTTCTATTTCGTTTGGAAGTGCAGACCAAACAGTAACTTGTTTTCCTGTGTTTTTTAACATTTTGGCAAGTGCAATACCCCATGTACCTGCCCCGAGAATTGCTATAGATTTCAATATTGAATTGCTCCGATAAAATTATTTGTCCTCTTCTTTCGGCAAATCTGAAGTACAATGGCAGCATTTAACGGCGTCAATAGGTATTTCACTCTTGCAGAAAGGACAGATTTTAGTAGTAGGTTCTTCCTCTTTTGCCTCATCATCTTTATGTTTTGCAAGGTTAAGCATTTTATTAATGGCTTTGACAATGCAAAAAATGATAAATGCCATAATGAGAAAGTTAATTACGGCTGAAAGAAAAGCGCCGTAATCTATGTAGTTGTCGCCGAGAAGATGAATTTTGCCCTGAACCTCAGCACCGCCTATACAGTTTAAAAGCGGCTTGATGATATTGTCGGTAAGTGCAGTAACAATAGCAGAGAACGCACCGCCGATAATAACGCCGACAGAAAGGTCAATTACATTTCCTCTTGAGATGAATTCTTTAAATTCGGCAAAAAATTTTTTCATTTGAAACATCCTCATTTCATAATTTATAACTATATAATATCATATTACACCGGTAAAATCAAACGGTGGAATGAAAGATTTGTCGGCAGAAGTAAGTTCCTGCACAAAAAGCTTTTCAAAAGAATTTTCAAATGCGAAACCGAGCACTTTTTCATATTCCCTTTTGGTAATTTTTCTGTCTATTTCAGGATAATCGCTAAGGTCGTTGCACGGCGTATACTGAGCCATAAGCGACACATAAGTATCATCAAAATTTTCCTTAATAAACCGCAGTATTTCAATGGAAGAATTGGTATTTTGCGGTAAAATAAGATGGCGTATAATCATACCCGACTTCATCATATCTCCGTCAAAAGTATCCTCAACTTGCCTTCTCATTTCAAAAAGAGCGGCAGACGCTTTTTCAAAATAATCGTTTGCTTTTGAATAGCGAAGTGCCTTATCATTTCTGATATATTTTAAATCGGGAAGATAAATATCTACAAGTCCGTCAAGTGCTTTAAGCGTTTCAACTTCCTCATATCCGCTTGAATTATAAACAACGGGTACAGGGCACTTCCATTTACTTAAAACATTTGCAAGCCTCAGCGCATAATGGGTAGGGTTAACGAGATTTATATTTTCGGCACCCTGCTCTATAAGCTTCTCAAACACTTCAATAAGTTTACCGTCACTTACTTCAATGCCTTTATTATCTCTGCTTATTTCACTGTTTTGGCAAAAGACGCATTTAAGATTACAGCCGCTGAAAAAGACAGTGCCGCTTCCGTTTTTGCCGCTTATGCACGGTTCCTCCCAAAAATGGAGTGCCGCTCTTGCAAGCTTAAACTTTTCGGGGCTTTGGCAAAAACCTAAATGCTCACTTCTGTCAACATTACATTTTCTCGGGCAACAAGAACAAATCATATCAGCGCCTTATATATGTCGCCTTTTTTAAACGGTGTTGCGGCAGCAATTTCCTTAGCCGCATTATTAATCGACATACCCTTTTCAACAAGACTTTTTGCCATTTCAAGTGCTTTTTCAAATGTCATTTCTTCATCAGGCTCGTCCTTTTTACCCTCAATAATGATTACATATTCACCCTTTGGCGATTTTTCGCAATAATACTCAATAGCTTCGTCAAAAGTAAAGCGCAAAACTTCCTCGTGAATTTTTGTAAGTTCTCTTACCAAAGCGATATTGCGATTGCCGAAAGCCTTGCGCATATCATTAAGAGTATAGGTAAGCTTATGCGGTGCTTCATAAAAAATCATAGTGCGCTTTTCATTTTTAACTTCTTCAAGATGCTCACGCCTTGACTTTTTGTTAACGGATAAAAAGCCCTCAAAAGTAAAGCGACCCGTCGGCATACCGCTGATTGCAAGCGCAGTTGCAAAAGCCGTAGGACCGGGAACAGACTGAACTTCAATACCGAGTTCATAGCAAAGTGCAACCAAATCTTCACCGGGGTCGGATATGGCAGGCATACCCGCATCGGTAACAATAGCGCAGTTTTCACCTGCTAAAATTCGATTACAGATTACCTCGCCCCTCTGTCGTTTGTTATGTTCAAAATATGACACCATTTCTTTTTTTATATCAAAATGGTTAAGTAATTTTAATGTAACCCTGGTGTCCTCAGCAGCAATGAAATCAACGCTTGCAAGAGTTTCTACAGCTCTCGGCGAAAAGTCGTTTAAATTGCCTATCGGAGTACCGACAACATATAATATTCCACTCATTTATCGTAACCGTCGGCATATGAACCGTAAATATCAAGCATTTCCGGTGTGAATTTGCCGTTTTCCTTTTTTATAATTAATTGAGGTTCAACACGCAAAAACGGCTTTGCTCCTTTTTGCCCCTGAACGAGGAAAAGAAAAGGCTGCTCCCCTGTTTTGTCCTGAACAAAGCGAAGCCTTTTAGGTTCAAGTTTATATTTGCGCATAAGTTCAAGCGTGTCAACAAGCCTTTCGGGGCGATGACACATACAAAATCTGCCGCCGTATTTAAGCAGATAAGAAGTTGCCTTGCACGCATCCTCAATATTGCAACAAACCTCGTGCCTTGCAATTCGTGCGCTTTCGCCGAGTGATTCAATACCGGTACCAATCGGTTTATACGGCGGGTTCATCGTAACGAGAGAAAACTGCTCGGCTTCAAAAGTTTCGTTAATTTTCCTCAAGTCGCAATTATATGCCTTGATTCTTTCTGCTATACCGTTGAGCTCAATAGAATGAAGAACCTGCTCGTAAGCATTTTTTTGAATATCAAGGCACGAAACATTATTTATTTTTTCATTTCTCAGCCACAACAAAGCAATGATACCGCAGCCTGTCCCCATATCGAGAGCCTTATCTCTCGGTTTAATTTTTGCAAAGTCGGAAAGCAAAACTGCGTCAGTGCCGAATGTATGCTCTGAGCTAACTGCTATTTTTATGTCGTCTGACAATCTTTCATAATTATACATACGCTTATTATATCATAACTTGACAAAAATTGAAACAACAAAAAAACGGATGAACAAAAGTCCATCCGCTATAATTATTTTGTTTTTACTTTCAACTTATTTGACCAAGCACCAAATTGCCTTACACCGTCAACAGTTTTGTACGCTCTTATTCTTACATAATACTTTGTTTTAGATTTAAGTTTTGAAATAGTTTTTGACTTTGCAGATTTTTTACTGATAATAACAGATTTGGTTTTACTTTTACTGAATTTTGAAGAAGTACCGTATTGCAATTCATAACCCGAAACAGTTTTATCCGAAATCCAATTAACGGTTATCTGCTTTGATTTTTTGCTTGTGAGAGTATTAAGCGACTGCTTTGCAGGAAGAATAATAAACGAAGTTGTAAGCTCGCCCTTAATATCCGCATTAATGAAATTAACATAAGCATAAGCTTTGCCCGGCATCAAATTATCCTCATAAGTAACAACATAATTTTCAGGTGAAACAATATTTCCGTTTCTGTCATAGACATTGATTTGCGCAGTGACAGGAAATGATGAGTACACGAACTTTTCACCGGATACTTCGGCATAAACAGGAGCAGTATAAACCTGAGCAATATATTCTTCGCCGCAAGCGCTACAAATATATTTTAAATAGCCGTCAAGCGAATTGTCACTGTCATCATCAGCTACGGCAAGAGCATGCTGCGTAGTTGTAAATGTGTGATTATGCACCCTTAATTCGGCATTAAAATCTTGCTTGGAAGCGGTAATTTCATATTTAAAATAATAAGATTTGCCCGCTTCAAAATATGATGTGGTTACCATTTCAATTTGAGGTGAAGCAAGTAAGCTAAAATCAACAATTTTATTTGTTTCTGCTTCATACACCGTTAATGACATATCTCCGACAGAAGCCTGCATCAAAGAAGTAACAATTTCATAATAATTTGAAGTAAGGCAATCGAATTTAAACCAATAGTTGGTTTTGTCATCTTCATCTGTATAAGAAACGCAAGCCGAAATTGTTTGACCGAGAGTAATTTGATTTGCCTTTTCTTTAGTGTTTGCAAATGCTGTAACATTAAAAGCAAAAAGTGAACAAATGATTATTACAAATGATAAAGAAAGTGAAATTAACTTTTTCATAAATTCTCCTAAATAATCTTAATTTAATAATATTATACTACAAAGAATGTATTTTTCAACACATAAGTTTATAGTACTATTTTACTTCATTAAAACGCAAAATTCAATAGTATTAGATAATAATAGCAAAAAGAAAAATCGAGGTTACTGTGCCCCCCGATTTTTCTTAAAAAATAAACCTAAATTTTTATTTGGTTTTAACAGATTTAATTTTAGACCAAGAAGAATAAACTTTTTTGCCGTTTACTGTTTTATATGTTCTTACACGAACAAAATATTTTTTCTTGCCTTTAAGTTTTTTAACGGTTGTCTTTGTTGTTTTCTGCTTTTTAATTGTTACACTCTTCTTGTTTTTCTTGAATTTTTTATCTGTTGCAAGCTGAATTTGATAACCCTTTACACCGGCAGTTTTTGACCACGAAATCGTTATTGACTTCTTGCCCTTTTTCAACTTTTTGATTGAAGTACTTTTTGGTTTTGAAGCAGTTGATTTTGCAGTAGTTGAAGTTGCTGATACAGTTGTTGATGTTGTGCTTACAGAAGAATTTACTGTTGAAGCAGTTGTCGAATTTGAAGGCTGCGTTACTGCAGAAGTTGAAGGAGCAGTTACAGTTGTGCTTGAAGGTTTTGCAGTAGTTGAACTTGCACCTTGAGTTGTTGCAGTTGAAGGTTCTGTTGTTGTCGGCTGAGTTGTAGGTACTTGAGTTTCAGTACCTTTCACCATAACATACAAAGACTGATATGCTTCGTTATCACCGAGCGGACCGCCGTCAAAAAGGAAGCCGCCGTCGTCAAGCTGCGACTGAGAATAATATGTTTTAACATACAGCTTAACAAGAGTGTCTTTTTCAGGTCTTGTTACTTTACCGGTTTCAGGGTCGATAACATCAGGGTTACTGCTCTGCCACGATGAGCAAATAAAGTAATAGCCGTAATCATTGGTATTAGCGACATTGATTAAATCAAGGTCGGAAATAACATTGCCGCTGTTTATATTTTTGCCCTTAATTGAGCTGAAAGCAGCAGCATAATTAGCCGCATAAGAGAGTCTTTCCTGTCTTGAAGTTGAATGATAAGGGACTACAACTCTTACACTGCTGTCCTTTGTGATGCCCTTATAAGATAATGTAAGCGAAATATCATAAACAGCGCCGTAAAAGTCCTCGTCATAATTGCCGGAATAAACGCCTAAATAATTAATTGTTCCGTTTGGATAAATAACGCTGTTATCAACATCACCGTCCATATTTTCAACTTTATTTACTTTTACGCTAAATTTATCGTCAGACGCAACATTCTCATTAATTTTCTTTTCAAGAGTATCGGTAATGTTTACATCCTCATAATCTGAATCGACATCGGCATATGAACCGAAATCAGGGTCAGAATGAACGCCTGAATATTCGGTCATCATAAGACCGTCACCCGATTGATTAAAAAGATAATCGTCAGCTTTATTTAAAAGTGTATCATATGGGGATGTTAGTTTTACAGTAATTACATAATTGTTATTTTTAAGTGATGTATCGGTAGCGTTAAAAGTTGCAGATTTAGTATCATATCCGTCAGCTTCGATTGTATAACGATACTGCCCGAAAATAACTGTATAGTATCCGTTTTCATCAGGCAATATTTCATCGCCGTAAGCGCCGCTTGAACCATTCTTTTTAAGAGTGATTTTGGCGTTAGCAGGGGTAACATTAAATTTAACTTTATATTCTGTATATTTAAGTGTGATATCTACAGTTGAGGTTGAATCACCTTCATTAACAGTGAATGTACCCTCGGCGGTTTGGCTTGCGCTTTGATATGTTGCAGAATATTTATATTTGCCGTATGGAAGTTCATAACTTGAAGTTTCATAGCCGTATTCATCAAGAACCGATGAATATTCCTTTGTACCGTCAACAGATGTAACCTTAATTGCAGCATTATCGGTTTTTGTACCTGATGCTTGATAAACATTAAAATTAACGGTTGCACCCTTTTCAAGGACTACATCCATATTTGTATCTTCACTCAAAGTGACTTTTTGAACATTACGAACATAACCCTCGGCAGAAACGGTTAATGTATACTGTGTATTGCCTTTAAGCTTTGAAGCATTTTGTTCGTTATAATACTCATCAGTTACCAAAACTTTAGCATTATCAATTATCTGAGCGTCAGTATTTTTTACAGTTACGGTAAGTGAATAAGTAGGAAGTTTCGGCTCAACATAAAGCACATAATCTCTGCTGCCTAAAAGCTTAGTTGTATCTTTTTTGTCATAAATTGAAAGAGTTAAAGTTACATCCTTGGCACCGTCCTTAAATTCAGGATGAGTAACTTTAGTGCTGAAATAAGTAGTACCGCTTACTTTTATAACCGAGTCATCGTTTGAAGTCCAAACACTCTTATAAAGCTTTGAGCTTGTATCGGTTTTAAGGGAAACACTTGTTTTTGAAAGAGGCACAATATATCTTCCCTCATCATCAAGTTTAAGTGAGCCGTAAGGTTCGATTGCCTTAGCATAAGTAGTGTTAAGGTAATCTTCAATTTCAGTTGGGTTTTCAGCCATAGCAGTAATTGTGCTTAAAAGTACAAGAACCATTGACATAAACACTGCCATAACTTTTGTGATTGTTTTTTTCATACTTTCTCCTTTCTTTTTTACAGGCAATAAAAAAAGCACTGCAAAAACAGTGCAAAAAGAACAAAGCAAATAAGCCTACAACTAAGTGTAAGCTGATATGCTGACTTCCAACCTAAAGCACTGCAAAAATGTACATGGCAGGTCTCCTGACTTATGCTTCATCCTCAAAATCTGCCTTCTCACTCAAAAGAGCAATGGCTGCGCTTAGATTTTTCGTCTGCAAATACAGTAGAGGTTCGGACTGCTTCAGATTCTCACTGAATTCCCTTTTAATCTTGCATCAAAATGCAAAAACCTATGTACAACAAATATTATAAAATATAGTATATATTTTGTCAACAAAAAAAGGTTGCCACTGAAGTGACAACCTTCAATTTAAAAAGTAAGGTATAGATTACTCGTTGATAGCTGTAACAACGCCTGAACCTACTGTTCTACCACCTTCACGGATAGCGAAACGAAGACCTTCTTCAATAGCGATTGGAGTGATGAGTTCAACATTCATAACTACATTATCGCCAGGCATACACATCTCTGTGCCTTCCGGAAGAGTGATAACACCTGTTACGTCAGTTGTTCTGAAATAGAACTGTGGACGATAGTTGTTGAAGAAAGGAGTATGACGGCCACCTTCGTCCTTTGAAAGAACATAAACCTGACCTGAGAACTTGGTGTGTGGATGGATAGAACCAGGAGCTGCAAGAACTTCACCACGCTCGATATCTGATCTCTGAACACCACGAAGAAGACAACCGATGTTGTCACCAGCTTCAGCATAGTCAAGAATCTTTCTGAACATTTCGATACCTGTACATACTGTTGAACGGATTTCTTCACGAAGACCAACCATTTCAACTGTATCGTTAGTGTTAAGCTTACCTCTTTCTACTCTACCTGTAGCAACTGTACCACGACCTGTGATTGTGAATACATCTTCAACAGGCATAAGGAAAGGAAGGTCTGACTTACGGTCAGGAGTTGGGATATATTCGTCAACTGCATCCATGAGTTCCTTAATGCATTCGCAAGCAGGATCGTCATTTGATGGAGCTTCAAGAGCCTTAAGAGCTGAACCCTTGATGATTGGGCATTCGTCGTCGAATTCATATTCAGCGAGAGTTTCACGAACTTCCATTTCAACGAGTTCAAGGAGTTCTGGGTCATCAACTTGGTCAGTCTTGTTAAGGAATACGATGATTGCTGGAACGCCTACCTGACGAGCAAGGAGAAGGTGTTCTTTAGTCTGAGCCATAGGACCGTCAGTAGCAGCGATAACAAGGATAGCGCCGTCCATCTGAGCAGCACCTGTGATCATGTTCTTGATATAGTCAGCATGGCCCGGGCAGTCAACGTGAGCATAGTGACGCTTGTCAGTTTCGTACTCAACATGAGCTGTGTTGATTGTGATACCACGTTCTCTTTCTTCAGGAGCCTTATCGATATCTGCATAGTCTTCAAACTTTGCATAGCCCTTGTTTGCAAGATACTTTGTGATAGCAGCAGTAAGAGTAGTCTTACCATGGTCAACGTGACCGATTGTACCAATGTTTACATGTGGCTTGGTACGATTAAAATGTTCTTTTGCCATTGGAATTTTCCTCCTTAAAATTTACAATAGAAAATTTGTCAAAGATATTCTATCAAATAAAGATAGAAATATCAAGAGTTTTTTAAAAATATAAGCAACTAATTAGTCTTTTTTAGCTCTTTCGCTAATGATTGACTCACTAATTGACTTAGGAACAGGTTCATAACCGTCCGGTTCCATTGTGTACTGTCCACGACCCTGAGTCTTAGAACGAAGGTCGTTAACATAACCGAACATCTCTGAAAGAGGTACTCTTGCATTAATCTGCTTAGCACCTGCTCTGTCTTCCATACCCTGAATCTGACCACGACGAGAGTTAAGGTCACCGATAACATCGCCCATATATTCTTCAGGAACGATAACTGTAACCTTCATCATAGGTTCGAGGATGATTGGGTTTGCCTTCTTAGCAGCATCCTTGAATGCCATAGAACCGGCAATCTTAAATGCCATTTCAGAAGAGTCGACTTCGTGATAAGAACCATCATAAAGTTCAACACGAACATCTACTACATTGTAGCCGGCGAGGATACCGCTCTTCATAGCGCCCTGGATACCGGCGTCAACAGCAGGGATATATTCCTTAGGAATAGCACCGCCGACGATTTGGTTAACAAATTCGTAACCCTTGCCGATGCCATTTTCATCAAGGTTAGGCATAATACGAATCTTAACATGACCGTACTGACCTGAACCACCTGACTGTCTCTTATACTTGAGGTCAGAAGCACTTTCAGTCTGAATAGTTTCCTTGTAAGCAACCTGAGGTGCGCCTACATTAGCCTCAACCTTAAATTCACGAAGAAGACGGTCAACTATAATCTCAAGGTGAAGTTCACCCATACCTGCGATAATAGTTTGTCCGGTTTCTTCATCGGTATATGCTTTAAATGTTGGGTCTTCTTCTGCAAGTTTTGCAAGAGCAATACCCATCTTTTCCTGACCTGCTTTAGTCTTAGGCTCAATAGCAACACGGATAACAGGGTCAGGGAAATTCATTGATTCAAGAATGATAGGATGATCTTCATCACAAAGAGTATCACCGGTTGTAGTATTCTTTAAACCTACAGCGGCTGCGATATCACCTGAGTAAGCGATAGGAATATCTTCTCTGTGGTTAGCGTGCATAAGGAGAATTCTGCCCATTCTTTCCTTCTGGTCCTTAACTGAGTTAAGGCAAGGAGTACCGGCAGCAATCTGACCTGAATATACACGGAAGAAACAAATCTTACCAACGAATGGGTCAGTTGCAATCTTAAATGCAAGTGCTGAGAAAGGTTCACTGTCAGATGAATGACGGAATTCTTCTTCCTCAGTGTCAGGGTTTACACCCTTGATTGACTCTACATCGGTAGGAGCCGGCATATAGTCAACGATTGCATCGAGGAGTGGCTGAACACCCATATTACGATATGCTGTACCGCAGCATACAGGAACCATTGAGTTAGCGATAGTTGACTTACGAATAACCTTTTTGATTTCGTCAACGGTGATAGCTTCTTCACCCTCTTCAAAATACTTTTCCATAAGGTTTTCGTCCATCTCTGCTACATGCTCAACAAGCTCGGTTCTGTACCTAGCAGCGATTTCTTTCATATCATCAGGGATATCCCTGATTTCAAACTTCATACCCTTTTCTTTATCAGGGTCGATATAGATTACGGCATGATTTTCAACGAGGTCGATAATACCCTCGAAAGTATCCTCACTTCCGATTGGAAGCTGGATAGGAAGAGCATTACATTTGAAACGGTCTTTAACCATATCAAGAGCTCTGTAGAAGTCAGCACCCATAATATCCATCTTGTTAACGAATATCATACGAGGTACTTTATATTCATCAGCCTGACGCCATACGGTTTCAGACTGCGGCTCAACACCACCCTTTGCACAAAGAACGGTAACCGAACCGTCAAGTACACGAAGTGAACGCTGTACTTCAACTGTGAAGTCAACGTGACCCGGTGTATCGATAATATTGATTCTATGCTTTTTCCAGAAACAAGTAGTTGCAGCAGATGTGATTGTGATACCACGCTCCTGCTCCTGCTCCATCCAGTCCATTGTTGCAGCACCTTCGTGTGTTTCACCAATCTTGTGGTTTACACCTGTATAATACAGAATACGCTCGGTGGTTGTAGTTTTACCTGCATCAATATGAGCCATAATGCCAATATTTCTTGTCATCTCAAGAGATACTTGTCTTGACATAATACCCTCCTATTAATATCTGAAATGAGCAAATGCTTTGTTTGCTTCTGCCATCTTGTGTGTATCGTCGCACTTCTTAACTGCGCCGCCTGTTTTGTTAACAGCGTCCATAATTTCAGCAGCAAGGCGCTCTCTCATAGTTCTCTCTGAACGCTGACGAGCGTAAAGAGTAATCCAACGAAGACCTAAAGTCTGTCTTCTTTCAGGACGAACCTCAAGAGGTACTTGGTATGTTGCACCACCGACACGGCGTGCTTTAACTTCAAGTACAGGCATAACATTTTCCATTGCAGCTTCAAAAGTTTCAAGTGGTTCGTTGCCTGTTTTTTCCTTAATGATGTCGAATGCGTCGTAAACGATTTTCTGAGCGACGCCCTTCTTTCCATCAAGCATGATGCTGTTGATAAGTCTTGTTACAAGCTTTGAATTGTACACAGGATCAGGTAATACATCACGCTTAGCGATTTGGCCTCTTCTTGGCATCTTCGCTTCCCTCCTTCATAATTTTTAATGAGTTCATAGGTACTCGGTTTTTCCGTGGAGTCAACAAAAGGTCATATACGCTGATATATATAGGTATATAAACTATTGTTATCCATTTAAAAATCAGGCTTACTTCTTAGCAGCCTTTGGCTTCTTTGCACCGTACTTAGAACGGCTCTGCATTCTGCCGTTTACACCCTGTGTATCAAGTGTACCACGGATGATGTGGTAACGAACACCAGGAAGGTCCTTAACACGGCCGCCACGAATCATAACTACAGAGTGTTCCTGAAGGTTATGACCAACGCCAGGGATGTAAGCTGATACTTCAATACCGTTTGTAAGACGAACTCTGGCAATCTTACGAAGAGCTGAGTTAGGCTTCTTAGGTGTTGCAGTCTTAACAGCAGTACAAACGCCACGCTTTTGTGGTGAGTTGTTGTCTGTTACAACATTCTTCTTTGTGTTTAAACCCTTTAAAAGTGCAGGTGTCTTTGACTTTTTCTCGATGGTCTTACGACCTGTTCTTACGAGCTGATTAAAGGTAGGCAATAGTTTATCTCCTTTCAAAATTATTTATACGCTGTGTGCGTATAATTCATATGCCGAAAATCAGCATATCAATTAAACGCACACCTTGGGGTAAGCACGAAGCTCACCCCAATATGTTGTGTTTTTAACTAAATTAATGCGCTAAACTTTGTTATAATTTCACAAAGTTTCCTCACACGATTTAGCATTATACCACTAGTTAGTAGTGTTTGTCAAGAGTTCTTGTAATTGTTCAAGATTTAAAATTTCGTCGCTGCTTTCAGCCGAAAAATAACTCGGAACAACATCAACCTTGCGGAATACATCCATACCGGTACCTGCAGGAACAAGTTTACCGATAATAACATTTTCTTTAAGACCGATAAGCGGGTCACTCTTACCACGGATAGCTGCGTCGGTAAGAACTCTTGTAGTTTCCTGGAATGATGCGGCAGAAAGGAATGAATCTGTTGCAAGAGAAGCCTTTGTAATACCCATAAGAATAGGAATATAAGTTGCTTTCTTGAGGTTTTCCTCGCCTGCTTTAATTCTTGCTTCAATCTTATCGTTAGCTTCGTCAACGGCAGAAACATCAACCATTGTACCTGCAACGAGGTCGGTATCGCCGGCTTCGTCAACAGTGCACTTCTTGAGCATCTGACGAACGATAACTTCGATATGCTTATCGTTGATATCAACACCCTGTGTACGGTAAGCAAACTGAACTTCCTTAATAAGGTAGTTGTAAACAGCTTCTTCACCGAGGATAGCAAGAACATCATGAGGGTTAACAGCGCCGAGTGTAAGTTCAGTACCCTTTGCAATATGAGCGCCCTCTACGATATTTTCGCAAAGTCTTGCACCGTAAGGAATAAGATACTTCTTCTCCTCTGCTGTGTCCTTATTATATACGATAACATGGCGGCTCTTCTTGATTTCTTCAAAACGAACATCGCCTTCAATTTCAGAAAGGATAGCAAGTTGCTTTGGCTTTCTTGCTTCAAACAATTCTTCTACACGAGGAAGACCCTGTGTAATATCGGCACCGCCGGCAACACCGCCGGTATGGAATGTTCTCATTGTAAGCTGAGTACCCGGTTCACCGATTGACTGAGCTGCGATAATACCAACTGCCTCACCAACCTGAACAGGTTCGTTAAATGCAAGGTTAGCACCGTAGCACTTGCGGCAAACACCGTGGCGTGACTTACAAGTGATAAGCGAGCGAATCTTAACTGACTCAATACCTGCGTCAACAATACGCTTAGCGTCATCGGCAGTCATCATTGTATTAGTTTCCATAATGACTTCGCCTGTGTTAGGGTCAACAACAGGGTCAACAACAAATCTGCCGGTAAGTCTTTCTTCAAGAGGTTCAAGAACACGGTTACCGTCCATAATCTTGGTTACAACAATACCGTCGTGACAACCGCAATCATCATCACGAATGATAACATCCTGCGAAACATCAACAAGTCTTCTTGTAAGGTAACCCGAGTCGGCTGTACGAAGCGCTGTATCGGCAAGACCTTTACGAGCACCACGAGAAGAAATGAAGTATTCAAGAATATTAAGACCTTCACGGTAGTTAGCACGAATAGGAACTTCGATTGTTTTACCTGCTGTGTTGGCGATAAGACCTCTCATACCGGCAAGCTGACGAAGCTGTGATGTACTACCACGGGCACCTGAGTCTACCATCATGTGAATTGGGTTATGCGCACCGTCGAAGTTACTTGTAAGCTCGTTAGAAACCTTGTTTGTACAATCTTCCCAAGCTTTGATTACTGCTGAAGAACGCTCCTCATTAGTAATAAGACCGTAGTTATAGTTGTATGTGATTTCATCAACCTTTGCTTCCGCTTGAGCAAGGTATTCCTTCTTCTTTTCAGGGATAAGTGCGTCGCAAACAGCAACGGTAGTACCTGAAACGGTTGAATACTTATAGCCCTGAGCCTTGATTGAGTCAAGAACATGAGAAGCGATAGAAACGCCGTGAACATTGATACATTTTTCAGCGATTTGACCGAGCTGTTTCTTCTTAACAACAAATGAAACTTCAAGGTCGAATTCCTTATCAGGGTTGGTTCTGTCAACAAAACCGAGGTCCTGAGGAATTGGGTTATTAAATATGATTCTGCCGATAGTGGTAATGATAATACCTGTCTTTGTTACACCCTCAACTTCACGAGTTACACGAATCTTAGCAGGTGAATGCATACCGAGAGAACCCTCTTGATAAGCCATCATTGCTTCGTCCTTATCTCTGTAAAGCTTATATGAACGGTAGTAACCGTATTTCTCGGCAAATTCATCTTCGTCAATTTCGCAAAGAATTGCCGGGTTAGGAACATAATCACGAGGGTCGTCAAAGCCCTTGTTGATATCGTTCTTAACTTCGTCAAAACTTACTTCTTGCGTTCTTGCTTCGTCCTTAAAGAACCTTGGCTGACCCGGCTCACCCTCTTTAATCATAGTAAGGTAGTATGAACCGATAACCATATCCTGAGTAGGAACGGTAACAGGCTTACCGTCAGACGGTTTGAGAAGGTTGTTAGCAGCAAGCATCAACATTCTTGCTTCAGCCTGAGCCTCTGCCGAAAGAGGAACATGGACAGCCATCTGGTCACCGTCGAAGTCGGCGTTGAATGCGGTACAAGCAAGAGGATGAAGTTTGATAGCTCTACCCTCAACAAGTACAGGTTCAAATGCCTGAATACCAAGTCTGTGAAGTGTAGGAGCACGGTTAAGCATAACCG
>UQEY01000037.1 GCA_900540235.1 uncultured Eubacteriales bacterium | reverse complement strand
TGCCATTATGTTTAACCGGCAACGGCTAAAAGATTGTATGATAAATTAACAAAACCCAACTGTTCGGAATTTCCGAACAACTGATAAATAGTAATTAAGGAGTAGTTATGACTATTAAGCGTCTTGAACAGTATCGCAGTATTAAGCGGCAGATTGATGATTATGAGAAAAATAATGATATTAGCTACATCAACGGTGTTGACACAACAAAGCCGGCGGTCCAAAGTAACAAAATTTCAGATACTACGGCGAACAATGCAATTAAAAAATGTCAGCAAATTTCAAAAAAAGAATATGCCGAGTTGTGTAATGAATTTAATATGCTTAATAATTATATTTTTGGCATTGAAGATGTAATTACTCGTGAAATTGCTAAGCTTAAATTTATAAACGGCAATAGTTTTGAAGTTATAGCCGAAAAAATGAACTATTCCAGAGCCGGAGTATATAAGCGGCTAAAAAATTATATAAAAAATCACAAAGAGTAGACAAAGTATATTGAAGTAAACAAATAAGAGTGATATAGTTAAACTGTCGAAAGACTTATTTTACCTCTTCTCTTATTTTTCTCTTGAAAGGCAGTCTACTATAGGCTGTCTTTTTGTTTTAGGTGAATAAATGAAAGAAACAAATTTGAAAATCGAGTATCTTCCAAGTAGCAGCCTGACGGAGTACAGCAAAAACGCAAGAAAACATACCGAATATGATGTTAATGCTATTAAGCAATCTATAATTCAATTTGGTATGTGCGACCCTATCGGTGTTTGGAGTGAAAAGAATATAATCGTTGAGGGTCATGGTAGATATAAAGCCTTGACCGAATTAGGTTATAAACAAATACCATGCGTTAGGCTCGACCATTTGACAGATGAACAGCGTAAAATGTATACGCTTGTACATAACAAAACGGCAGAGAATAGTTCTTGGGATGATGAGCTGCTTAATGATGAATTATCGAAACTTGATGAGTTGTTTGATATAGGCGACTTCGGATTTGACATATTGTCGGATGATGATTATAATGAGTTTGAAGATTATAAGCCAAATGAACGAGAACGCACGGCTAACGAATATAATTTACATTTATTCGACAGTAACAGGGCAGCAGGCTTTTACCAAATGCCTACACTTAAGCCGTGCAATGTTGTATCAGATGATTACATAAGCTTTAATTATGTGCTTTCAAATTCTGATAAAAAGTGTGGCGTACATTTTTTTATAGACGATTATCAATTTGAGCGTATTTGGAATGACCCTCTAAACTATATTGAAAAATTAAAAGGCTATGAATCTGTTTTGTCACCTGATTTCAGCTTATACACTGATATGAGTAGAGCACAGCAAATTTATAATATTTATCGCAGCAGGCTTATAGGTCAATTAATGCAAGATAATAATATAGCAGTTATTCCTACAGTAAGTTGGGCTGATAAAGAGTCTTTTATATTTTGTTTTGACGGTTTACCAAAAAACAGCACGGTTGCTATATCAACCATTGGTTGTCATAAAGGAAATGCTAAAAATATATGGGTAGACGGTGTAAAAGAATTAATTAATCGTTTAAACCCAAATAAAATTATTATTTATGGCGAACTCATTAAATGTGATGTTGATTTTGGAAATATTGAAATAATCAATATTAAAAACACGAATACATCAAAATTTAGAGGAAAGGAATTGAGATAAAATGAAAATCAAACTTAATTTTCCTGATGAATACAAAGAGGAAATTAAAGATTTTAAGTCAGCAAGGTTTATTAAGGATGAAATTAATTTAGCTGATACTTTTTTTGACGATTACGAAACATATACCCAAGAAGAAATTGACGAGTGCAAGGCATATTTGGGTGGCGACAAGTATTATTATGATATTGACGACAAAGAAGCCGAAAAAGTTCTTTCAAAGAGTTTTGAACAAATGAACGACCTTGAAATTGAAATATGGTATTTGTTTAATCGTATGAATAAGCCTGAAAAAGCGGACCCTGATAAATATTATGCTGATACTACGGATGAATTTTTGAAAGACCAAGAATTTTTAAAATACAGACGAGATAAAATTGATAGGTACAGTTTTTATTATTTTTATCCGCTTGATGAAGAAAGCGACTATTGGAATGAAGGTACACCCGAAGATATCATTGAAAGATTTAATGATAAAATCTTGAAAAAACTAAGAAGATGTGTTGATAAATACGATAAAATTATTGAAGACACATTTTAAATATTATAATTTAAAAAGAGCATTGAGAAATCAATGTTCTTTTTTTATGCCTATTTTAAAGGAGTGAAGAATATGGGCGGTAGAGGAGCGAGTTTTAATTTGAATAGTGACGAAAGAGGTGACGGTAATGTAACAGCCCCGGCAGATTATGAACCTGTTGAAAAGTCGGATAACCCTTTTAAGCCATTTAAAACATATCAAAAAGAATTTTATAACACTAAGAACATTGATGAATTACAAGATGTTCTTGATAAAAATGGTGTTTCAATTAACAGTAATTTATATAGAGATGTAAAAAATGGCAGTTTAAGCCTTAACGAAGTTAAAGAATTTATGAAAGGTACATTACTAGTAGTATCACATCAGGGCGATAATGCTACATTTAGAGGGTTTGGCTCTGTGAATAAATCAAAAGCGATTGCATTTTATTCACCGGATAATAACAGTATTCACATTGTTAAATCAAATTTCAGAAAACAATATTCAACTATCGGCGATAGGAAATTACAAACAAATAAATCAATCGGTGCACATGAGGCAATGCACCATACTCAGTTTTTATTGCAAAACCAAAAAGTTGGCTATTCTAACAAGCTTGTTCGTGATTCCTTGAAAAAGTTAAAAAAAGTTGAACCTAAGAGTAAGGCGAAAAGTAACAGAAGTTATGCCAAGGAAAAAATAAGCAAGATTAGTGGATATGCTTGGAGTGGCGGCAACGATGAAACAGTAAGCGAAGCTATGAACGATGTTATGACTAACGGCGCAAGAGCAACTAATTTGTCAAAAATCATTTATAAGCAGGTAAAAAACGATATCAAAAAGTACGGTATTAAATAATGGCTCGACCGAAGAAAGAAATAAACAAAGACGAGTTTGAAAAGCTCTGTGCCTTGCAGTGCACTATGGCAGAAATTTGTTCTTTTTTGGATGTTTCCGACAAGACACTTCAAAAGTGGTGTAAACGAACTTACAAGATGTATTTTTCCGAAGTTTTCAATATAAAAAGGCAAATGGGGAAAATATCACTAAGAAGAAATCAAATGGCGCTTTCAAAAAAGAGTGCACAAATGGCAATTTATTTAGGCGAAAAATGGCTTGCTGATGATGAGCAAAGAACGGACGAAGCCGACAACTCTTTTGTAGAAGCTTTAGAGAGCAAAGCCGAGAAAGTTTGGGATGAAACGCAAGATTAAATTTAAGTGGAAACCGTTTTCCAAAAAGCAATTAAAAATAATGACTTGGTGGTGTGACAGTTCACCGGTTAAAGATTATGACGGTATTATAGCAGACGGAGCAGTAAGAAGTGGCAAAACCATTTCTATGGCACCGTCTTTTATTTTGTGGGCTATGAATAACTTTAACGGTTGTGATTTTGCACTTTGCGGCAAAACTATAGGTTCACTTAAAAGAAATGTGCTTAATACTTTGTTTTTGCAGTGTTCAAGTCTTAATTTAGACTGGCAATATAAGCGAACCGACAACCTTATAATCATAACACAGAACAAAGGGACAGCAGGCGAGCGTATTAATTATTTTTATACATTCGGCGGTAAAGACGAATCAAGTCAGGACTTGATTCAAGGTATGACACTTGCCGGTGTTTTCTTTGATGAAGTTGCACTTATGCCGCAGTCTTTTGTTACGCAGGCAGAAGCAAGGTGCAGTGTTGAAGGTGCAAAGTTTTGGTATAACTGTAACCCTAAAGGACCGACGCATTATTTTTATAAAGGATATATAGAAAAAGGCGCATACAAAGATAAAAACTTACTATATCTTCACTTCACTATGGACGATAACCTTACATTGTCCGAATATACCAAAGAAAAGTATAAGCGAATGTTCACAGGTGTCTTCTATCAGCGCAATATTTTAGGAATGTGGGTTACTGCCGAAGGAAAAATATATAAATCTTTCGGCAAAGATAATGTTATTGATGTTAATGCCTGGTATGACCGTTCAAACGGTCAATTCACACATAAATTAAGGCAGCAGGTCGGCACGGTTACTATAGGTGTTGACTTTGGCGGCAGTGGTTCAAGCACCGCCTTTACTGCTATGGCTTATACAAGAGATTTTTATTATGCGATTCTTGTTAAAGAAAAGCGTATTAAAGAGGAGATAACACCAAAACAGCTTAATCAAATGTTTGTCGATTTTGTGAAAGAGGTACAAACCGAATACCCTACTTGCAGAGTGGCTTATTGCGACAATGCCGAACAGGTGCTTATCAGAGGTCTTAAAATGGCTTGTATAAAGTCTAAGGTTGCTATAGATGTTAAAAATGCTAAAAAAGGTCCGACTATAGACCGTATAAGGTTTGGTACGGCAATGTTTTCACAGCAACGCTATTTTATTTTATCAAACTGCGTTGAATCTATAGAAGCCTATGAGAACGCAGTGTGGGATGATAAAAAAGCCGACACCAGACTTGACGACGGCAGTACAAATATAGATAACTTAGACTCAGCAGAATACAGCCAAGAAAAGTATATTAAACGAATGATTGATATGACGGTGACAAGATAAATGGATAAATCAGTAGTTAACTTTTTGAAAAGTAAATCACTTTCTACTATTGAAGCGGAAAATATAGACCAAAAAATTGAGTTATGGAAGCAGTGGTATAACGGCAAGGTTGACGGCTTTCATAATTACTATGTTTATGACGGTAATAAAAAGAAGGAACGCACACGAAGGACGCTTAATATGCCGGCAAGGGCTTGCCAAGACTGGGCTGACTTACTTCTTAACGAAAAGGTAGAAATATCGTCAAATGACAAAGACACCGAGCAGACTTTAAGACGCTTGTTGCAGCAGGTCAATTTTTATGTCAGAGGTAATAACCTTATTGAAAAAGCTTTCGCCTTAGGTGGGGGCTTTTTTATTCCTTATTGGGACGGTGAAAAGACTGCACAGAAGTACATAACACAGAATTTTGCCTACCCTATAACCTATGATAACGGCAGAATACTCGAATGTGCTTTCGCTTCCAACAAAACTATAGCCGGTAAAAGATATACATATATCGAAGTGCATACAAAAACAGATGAAGGCTTTTATGTAATCGATAGCTTTATTTGTGAAAGTAACAAAAGAGGTGCACTCAGAGAGGTTGACGCAAGCTTTTACGATAAGTTTAATATTGCACAAAAGGTAATAACCCAAAGCAAAATACCACTGTTTACGCAGATAAGACCGAATATAGCTAACCGTGATGTGTTTGACAGTCCTTTCGGTAATTCTATATTTTCAGGTGTTACAGACTATTTCGCCGGTGCAGATATATGTTACGACGCATATATCAATGAAATAAAACTCGGTAAAAAGCGAATATTTGTTGACGGTAGCGTTTGCAAGGTGAATTTTACACCTGACGGAAAGCCGACACAGGTGTTTGACCCTAATGATGATGTGTTTTACTCAATGGCAGACCTTGACGAGAACGGTAAACCGATACTCGAAAGCAATATGCAGTTAAGAGTTAACGAGCTTGATACTGCTTTACAAACTCAACTTAATCTTATTTCACAGGGTTGCGGCTTTGGCGCTAACGGCTATAAATGGGACAGTGGCAATATTTCAACCGCAACACAGGTTATAAGTGAAAACAGTAAAATGTTTAGAACAATGAAAAAACACGAGCTTCTTTTGAATAACGCTATAATCAATATGGCAAAGGGCTTGTTGTATGTTGAAAAGGAAAACAACCCAAGTACAAAAATAGACCTTGAAGCTGAGCTTACCGTTGACTTTGACGACAGTATTATTGAAGATACAGCAGAAATAAAAAGGCAGGCGACAAGTGAACTTAACTTAGGTTTGATAAGTAAAGCCGAATATTTCAGAAAGACACGCAAAATGGGTGAAGAGTCGGCAACGGAATTTGTAAAACAAATGAGTGAAGAACAAATAAATGAAGCTTTGCAAATGCAAGTTGCCGAAGAACCACCGACAGAGTGATAACATATGCTTAAAGATGAAGAAATCGACGAACTCATACAGCCTATAATCAATCTATACAGCCATATTGAAGAAGACCTTATAGTTGAAATAGCAAAACGCTTTGAAAATGCTAACGAGGTTAAAGGCTCTTTGGAGTGGCAACTTAAAAAGCTTGATGAACTCGGTGGGGTAAACGCAAGCCTTGTTAAGGTGATTAGAGAATATACAGGCAAAAACGAAGAAACTATAAAAAATATGCTCAGTGCAGCAGGCTATGCAAATATTGATTATGATGTACTACAAACGGCTTTTGAAATGGGTGTGGCGAAAATAACACCTGATGTCCTTATGAAGTCAGAGCCTATAGCAAATATAATCAATTTGTCGTATAAGTCGCTTAAAGATACTTTCAGCCTTATAAATACAAGGGCAATAGAAAGCGCAAAACAAAACTATTTGAATATTATAAACACTGCTTATCTTGATTCGGCAACAGGCATACACTCATTACAAGAAAGCGTTAAAAACGGCATTGCCCAAATGGCTAAAAACGGCTTTGACGGTGCTACATACATAAGACAGGGCAGGATAGTCAAATACTCGATAGAGGGCGTAGTGCGGCGTGATACGCTCACAGCAGTACATAAGCTTGCTAATCAAGTGTCTGAAAAGGCTTGCGAAGAACTCGGCGCCGAGTATGTGGAAATATCTCAGCATTTGGGCGCAAGGACGCACCCTACCAACCCTATAGCAAATCACGCAGGGTGGCAAGGTGAAATTTTTAAGGTTAACGGCAGTGACGATAAATACCCAAACCTTAAAGAAAGTACCGGCTATCCTGATGATATTCTCGGTCTCGGCGGTGTAAATTGTCGGCATAGGATGTTCCCGTTCTTTCCCGGTATAAGTATTCCTAACCCTATAATGTACAGTGAAGAAGAAAACGAAAAGGCATACAAAGCTTCACAAGGGCAAAGGCGGCTTGAAAGGGAAATTCGTCAGCTAAAAAAAGAAAAAGCAGCAATGAAAGCCATAGGCGATAATGACGCAGTTAAAGCTATTGATTATAAGCTTCAGCAGAAATTCACCCAAATTGACAATTACTGCGACGCTCATAACCTTAAACGAGATTATTCAAGAGAGCTTGTCAGTGAACAGATTGTCAAAAATAATTTGACAACGCTGAGCGATAATGATAATATTGAGTTGCAATCAGAACAAAGCACTGAAAAGGTTAAAAACTTTAATTTTGAATATTTTTCTGATGAAGTAAACCTAAAGCTTACAGCTGAACAACAAAATTTGCGTGATGAAGTAAGCAAATTTACAGATAAAACCGAAATAGCCTATACTTTCGATATGAATATGAATAGAAAAGAAATAATGCAGGGTAGCAAAGGTCAGGGAAAGGTAAATATTAAAATACCTGATTACGATTTCATTGCAATTCATAATCATAAAAGTAACGGAGCCTTTTCACTCGGTGACATTGATTTGTTTGCTCGTTATCAAAATTTAAAATGTATGATTGTTGTAGGAAATAAAGCGAATCAATATTGTTTATATAGAAAAACATCTAATGCAAATGTTGTAACATTTTACGCTGATTCTTTAAAATATATGAATAATTTAAAATTGTTATATAAAAATAATAAAATAACTTTAGAAGAAGCTCTTAATCTATCTGAAAACATTTATAAGGAAGCTAACAAATATGGACTTGAATTTAGAAAAATATGATTTTTCGTTTTGGGATGATGTACCCGACGATATAAACAGTGCTGATGATTTTGAAAAAAATATTGAAGCAGCAAATAAGTCTTTGAAAATATTGTTGAAAGCACAAAAAGAAGCAGAGAATAAAGCAAATAAATGCAGAGAAAATCTAACATAGTGATTTAAGCACCTTTTTAGGTGCTTTTTTTATGCCTAAAATCAGTAATCAGAAGCTGACGCTTAAATGCGCCGGCTTCTTTTTATATTGTCCTGAGTATGACATATAAAGTGCTTAAATTGCCCCGGGCATGGCATATAAAAGGCTTATATTTCATTCCGGTGAACCCGGATATAAAAAGCAAGGAGTATTATTATGGATGTTACCATTCTCAAAGGTGTACTTAGCGAAGAAACATTTGCTAAAGTACAGGACGAAACAAGCAAGGTAGAGGGCAAGCTTGCCGATTTATCGACAGGAAAGTTTGTGAGCAATGAGAAATACAGTGCACTTGAAACTCAGCTTACAAATACCCAAAATCTACTTAATCAAAAGAATGACGATTACGACAAATTGAAAGAAGCAGCAGGCGAAAACGAAACGCTGAAGAAACAAATTGACGATATGAAGTCAGACTTCGAAGCCGAAAAAACAAATCTTGAAAACAGCTATAAAAAGCAGTTAAAACAAAATGTAATCAGCTCTACTATTGTATCTGAATTTAAGCCGAAGGATGTCAATGACATCATGAGCCATATTGACCTTGAAAAGATAAAGGTTGAAGACGGTAAGGTAACAGAAGGCTTAAAAGAACAGGTGGAAGAGCTGAGAAAAGAAAAAGCCTATTATTTTGATAATAACGGCGGAAAGCCTTGGGGACTCGACCATAACGGCGAAACCAAGAACCTTGACGCTATCAGAAAAGCAATGGGCTTAAAAACTACCAAGGAGTGATTAAATTATTATGGCAAATACTATTGAACTTGCAAAGGCATATGTGCCTTTATGTGATGAAGTTTACAAAGAAGCTTCACTATCTGCTGACCTTGACGCTTCGGCAGAACTTATTCAGGAAGGTTTTAATGCAAACGAAATCGTTGTACCTAAGCTTGATATGGACGGTCTTGCAGATTATTCACGCAACAGTGGTTATGTGAACGGCGACGCTTCGCTTACATGGGAAACTGTAAAATGTGATTATGACCGTGGCAGAATGTTCGAGGTAGACGAACTTGATAATATCGAAACAGGCGGTGTCGCTTTCGGCAGACTTGCGGGCGAATTTATCAGGACAAAGGCAGTACCTGAGCTTGACGCTTACCGTTTTGCTTCGTATGCAAGCGCTAAGGGTGTTTCTACTGCTTCCGGTGCTCTTGCCGACGGTCAGGCAGCACTTGACGCTATTGCTGCGGCTATGGCTAAAATGGATGACGACGAAGTACCGCAGGAAGGCAGAATTTTGTATTATACACCGGTAATTGCAAGAGCTATTGCTCAGCTTGACACTACTAAGTCAAGAGAGGTATTAGCTGATTTTGCCAAAATCGTAAAGGTACCTCAAACAAGATTTTACAGCGCCATTGACCGTAACGACGGTATGACCGAAGGTCAGGAAAAGGGTGGATATAAAAAGGCTACAGCAGGTAAAAATCTTAACTTCGAGATTATTCATCCTACTGCTGTTATTCAGGCAAATAAGCTTGTTAAACCTAAGATTATTACACCTGATAACAACCAAAACAGCGACGCTTGGAAGTACGGCTACCGTCTTGTTTCATATGCAAAAGTTTATGAGAACAAGGCAGCAGGTATATATGTGCATATTGCTGCAAAATAAAGGAGCGTGTAAGGTATGATAGATTTCTCATACTATGTTGAAAAATACAACGGTACAGTCATACCCGACGCATTAACCTTAAATACATTGGTGATTGAAGCAACGGCAGTTGTTGATAGGTTTGTTATAAGCAGTAATGCTGATGAATTGTTAGCTGTTGAAGCTATAAATAACAAATACAACAACGCTGTTTGCGCTGTTGCCGAAGTTTTATGTAAACAAAAAGCCGTTGACAGCAGAATATCAAGCGAAAATGTCGGAAATCATTCTGTTTCATACTTTCAGCAAAATGACAAAGACCGACAGAGTGAGCAATATGCTAAGGTTAGATTATATCTTGCTAATACCGGGTTGATGTATGGGGGAATGTGATATGTTTCCTCATTCGATAACGATTTATAAGCACAGCATAATTGACGGCGAAGACGCTTATTTTATGCAGTTCTTAGACGGCGGTTTTTATTGGCAGGAAAAGACTAACCTTAGCAATAAGGACAAAGGCTCTGAGAATACAAGTGAAATAACGGTTATTTCATCTTTGCAAAATGCACAAAGCTTTAATGATAAGTGGAGCGTAGATATAGGTGACATAATAATCAAAGGAAAGGGCAACCATATTACAAGCTTAAAGGAGCTTGACACTTACTACAGAGTTAATGCGGTAAGCGTCAATGTTTGCGGCAGCTTGGTCGATAATATCGTTGTAAATGCTAAGTAGGTGTTGCTATGTTTACAATCGAACTTAATACTATGAAAGCAAGTGATTTTATTGAAATGGCAGGAATAGGACAGAGCAAGGAAGCACAACGCTTTTTCTGCGAACAGCTTATAAGATTATCAGTTCCATATATGCCATATCACGACGGCATACTTATGAGTTCTGCTTTTGTCACTTCAAATAATGATGAAATTGTGTATGACACGCCTTACGCTCGTTATTTGTGGTACGGTAAATTAATGGTTGACCCTATAACGAATAAAGGCGCTTTTTATAACCCAAATTACGGCTTTTGGAGTCGACCGAATACACCAAAGGTGTTAACCGACAGAAATTTGAATTTCACCGGCGCACCTAAGCGTGGACCGTATTGGGTGTTCAGAGCCTATGAAGCAAACAAATATGCTTTAGCCATAAGCGTTCAGGAATATATCGAAAGGAAGTTGAAGTAATGACAATTATTGAAAGTGTAAAAAAATTTATATTGCAGTGTCCTTATTTGGATGAACTTAAAAGCGTAAATGTTGATTTTCTT
Source organism: uncultured Eubacteriales bacterium (assembly GCA_900540235.1). Lineage (GTDB taxonomy): Bacteria > Bacillota > Clostridia > Oscillospirales > Acutalibacteraceae > Eubacterium_R. Next base: position 8,750 of record UQEY01000037.1, on the reverse strand, counting down.
TCTGATAAAGTCAATACATACTCTATTGAGGAACTTCCCACCGATACTGTGCGAAAAAAGTATCTTGACGGCACAAAAGAATGTCAGTTTGTTTTTGCTTTAATGGCAAGGTTTACATATAACGAAGAAATTAAAAACAATATTGAAAACAGCGGCTTTTTTGAAGACTTCCAAAATTGGCTTGACGAATGTACCGAAAATGATGTTTATCCGGATATGCCCGACGGTATGACACCTTTTGAAATTAAGGCGTTAACCAACGGTTATTTAATGGGTGTCGGTAATAACAGTCGTGACGCTGTTTATCAAATTCAATGCAGACTTTTATATGACAAGGAGTAATCAGTTATGGTTATTAAAACAAGTAAAATTGCTGCCTTTTTAAATATTGGCACAACAGAAAAGCCTGAATGGGCAAGAATCAGAAAGCAAGGTGAGTTAAAGCTCAAATATGACGCTTCTACAAGCGAGGATAAGTTTATTGACGAGGATTCGCCGACAACTAATGTTGACAGCTATGCAGTAAGCTTTGACGGTGAGCTTACCGCTTATAAAGAAGACAAGGTTTTTGCATATGTTGACGGTTTAAGAAGAAACAGAGCGACAGGCTCGGACGCAGAAACCGAAGTTGTTATCGTTTATATGTACGACGGTGATACTTCAAAAGGCTTTGCCGCAGAAAAGAACCGTTGCGTAGTTCAAACAAGTGAATTTGGCGGCGAAGGTGGCGGCGGTAAAGCCTCACTCAACTACTCTTGTAATTTCAACGGCGACCCTGAAATCGGCACAGCTACTATTGCAGGCGACAGCGGACTTACATTTACTAAGGCGGCATAATACAAAATATTTAAGGGAGCTTCGTGCTCCCTTATTTTTATATGAAAGGACTAATTAACTATGGAAAAACTCAACCTCAAAAAAGAAAACACATATGAAATCGAAGTCGGCGACAAGGGCGAAACTATTATTTTTCATATGGATGACTTGGAGCTTCCGTTTAAGTGGAATGACGCTTTTCTTGAATGTCAAAAGATGACCGAGAACCTTAAAAGACAGATTAAAGTTATCGAAAAGAAAGAAAATAAGCCGCACGGTCTGTTGACTACACAGGATGAAGAAGTCAGAAAACTTTATAAAAAGACTTTTGCGCAAATGCGTACCATTATGGACGGCATACTCGGCAAAGGTGGATGTCAAAAGATTTTCGGTGATAACAACTACCTTTCAATGTTCAATGACTTATTTGACGCTTTACAGCCGCATTTTGAAAAAATGGGCTTGTCAATGGGTGCGTCGGTTGAAGCTATCGAAAAGAAGTACGGCAATGCCGACGGCAGTGTACTTGAATGATTACTTATCCTGAATATGTCAAAATCGGCAATGAAAAGGTGAAAATAAACACCGATTTTAAAATTGCACTTCGTTGTATTGAAATTTCACGAGATGAAACAATAGGCGAGTATGAAAAGCAACTGGCTATCATCTATTTGCTATATGGAAGTATTCCGCTAAATGACGACATAGGCACTTATCTTGATATGGCTTACAAATTCCTTACTTGCAATAAAAACAGCGAACAAACGCAATCAGAGGATGAAAGCGAGCCGGATATGGACCTCTTATATGATGAAAAGTATATAAACGCTTCATTTCTTTCCGAATATCAAATTGATTTGACAAAGGTTAAAATGCACTTCTGGCAGTTTTGCGATTTGATTGAAGGCTTAGGCAGTGACTGTATTCTTAACCGTATAAGAGATATAAGGACTTGTGACTTGTCGGAGTATTCACCCAAGTACAGAGATAAAATGCTAAAAGCAAGGGAAAGCGTTGCTTTACCTACTTTTCAAACAAAGGAAGAGAGGGAAAAAGAGGAAGAGTTTGAAAACTGGTTAATAGCCGGGGGTGTTACATAATGGCTGACGGTTCAATTAAAATTAAGGTTAATTTTGACAGCAACGCTGAACAGTCAGTTGAAAATTTAATAAGAATGACTGACGAAGCTGTTAAAAACCTCAATAAGCAAACGAAAAGGCTTAAATTTGATTACGACACTAAAGGTGCGCAGGAAAAGGTTAAGCAACTTAACCGTGAAATAGCTGATTCTGAAAAGGGCATACAGCAGGCAAAAGCAGAATTCCAAAAGAGCATAGATTCGCAAATATCGGCTTTAGATAAGCAAATAGCGAAAAGCAAAGAAGCTTTGGCAAAGCTCGAAAGTAGCAAAGATTATCAAAATTATGACAGCGAAGTTGAGCAGGCAGGGAAAATCTATGATGATTTGGTAAGGAATTCCAAAACTCAGCAGGAAATTAACAGCCATACGCAAACTTATGAAAATACGCTTAACCGTATTGATGAAAAGTACAGCTCGATAATTCAAAAAGCCGAAGCTTACAGAAACACTATAAGTAGTTTAAACAGTCAAAAAACGGTTATTCAGTCAGCACCACAGCAAACGCAGGCTTACAGCACATACCAAAGTAAGAAAACAGGGTATGAAACTAAAATCGAAAGTGCTAAATCTTCTATTAATGATGTTGCGAGTGAAAGCAGTGCAGCAGGTATTAAGGCTCAAAAGCTTACAAGTGCATTTAGCTTTGTAAAAAAGGCAGCCGGCGGTGCTAAAAAAGCTGTAAAAGGTATTGCCGGTGGTATCGGTATGGCTCTTTCCGGTGCAAAAAAGCTTGTTACTGCTGTCGGCTCTAAGCTTATATCAGGTCTTAAAAATGGCATTTCTCATTTTAAGAATATGGGCAAGGGTGCCGATTCTGTTGCGAAAAAGGTTAAGAAAATGGCGCTTGCTATGCTTGGTATGCGAGGAATTATGGGCGGTATCAAGCAAATTGTAAGCAGTGCTATGAGTAATAACGAAGAACTGCAAAACTCGTTAACGGCGGCTAAAGGCGTTCTTGGTGAAGCTATTACACCTATAATCAGTGTGCTTGTAAAAGGCTTACAGACTGCCGTGACGCTTGCCGATAGGTTATACCAAATATTTACCGGCACTTCCCTTATAGCTTCGTATAATGCAAAGCAGGCACAGAAGGAAGCCAAAGCAAAGGAGAAAACGGCTAAAAGTGAAGCTAAACAGCTTGCAAGCTTTGATGTTGCCAACAAATTAGAAGACAACAGCAGTTCAAACAGTTCAAACGACGACAATAGTGACGCTTCACAGCCATTTCAAGCAGCAAATTTGAGTTCCGGTGTAACCAAAATGCTCGACGATTTAAAAACTGCATTTTTAAACGGTGACTATGAGGGAATGGGTGAAACGCTTGCAAAGGGCTTAAATTCAATTATAGCAAAAGCAAACAGCCTTGATTGGAAGAAAATTCAGGATAAGGTTAAAGGCTTTGCTGAGGGTTTAGGCAGTGCCATTAACGGCTTTACCAAAGATTTTGACTGGAACGGTGCAGGAAAACTTCTTGGTAATGGACTTAATACTATTACTACGGCTATTTCTTCATTTGTTGATAAAGTTAATTGGGACAGTATCGGCGCAGGTATTTCCGAAAGCTTGAACGGCTTTGTTGACCAGGTTGACCCGGTTGCACTTGGCAAAACTTTAACTGCAAAATTGAAAGTGTTAACTGATACCTTATATGGCTTTTTCAATGGTGACGGTAAAGGTAAAAAAGGTTTTGATTTTGCAAACCTCGGTAAAAAGCTCGGTCAAACAATTAATGCCGGTCTTAGCAATATTGATACTAAAAAGATAGGCAGTAACATTACAAGTGCTATTTCGGGCTTGGGTGAAACTGTTTATAATGCTGTTAAAACAATTAATTGGAATAACGGCAAGGACAGTGTTGTACAAAAGATAGAAGATTTTATAAAAGGTCTTGATTGGAAAAACGCCTTTACTAATATCTTTAAGGCTCTCGGTGCTACACTCGGCGGTCTTAGTTCTGTTATTATTCAGCTTTTAAGAGACGCTTTTACAAATTTTTATAACAAATATTTTAAGAGCGAGCTTGACAAAGCCGGCGGTGATGTAATCGAGGGTATCTTTAACGGTATCGTTAATTTTCTTAAAGATGTCGGCAAATGGATAAGCGACAACATTCTTACTCCGTTCATTGACGGCTTTAGAGAAACTTTCAACATTCATTCTCCGTCACAAAACCCTCAAATCCTCGAACTTGGTAAGAACATTATAGCCGGTGTGTTCAACGGTGTTGTTGAATGGCTGAAAAACATAGGTACTTGGCTTAAAACAAATGTTTTTGATAAGATTGTCGGCGCTTGGAACGGCATGAAAGAACTTACCGTAGAAATCGGTGCAAACCTCAAAGAAACTTTTAATAATGCAAAAGAAAAGTGGGACAGCGTGGTTGATAAGGCAACGACCTTAACAGCAGATGTAAAAGACCACTTTTCGAGTCTGAAAGAGAAGTGGGACAACTGGGCGGATAATACTAAAACCGCTACCGCTCAGACTGTGCAAAATGCATTTGATAGCTTACTCACTATATGGAACGGTTGGGGCGACATAACAAAGACCGCAACAGCAAATGTCAATGACTATTTTTCAAGTCTGAAAGAGAAATGGGACGGTTGGGCAGATAATACTAAGACTGCTACGGCTCAAACAGTGCAAAGTGCCTTTGACGGACTTCTAAAAAATTGGAACGGTTGGGGCAACATAACAAAGACCGCAACAGCTAATATCAAAGATAATTTTTCAAAATTAAAAACAAAATGGGACGAATTCGCCGACAAGAGTGCAACGCTTACAGCGACTGCCAAATTAAAAGACGAAGCTACAAAAGCAATTCAAAATGTTATCGACAAGATAAGCGAATTATTTGATAAATTTAAAGGAGCAGGAATGAATATAGCCGAATTTTTCAATAGTGCCAAAGAGACACTTACAAGCGGTTTTTCTTCCCTTACCTCTGCGGCAGACAGTTCGTCAAGTAGTAGTTCTTCAACAGGTGGTATTAGCAGTTGGTTCAAAAACTTATTCAGTCGCAAGAGAGCAGTAGGCGGTATTGTTAACAACCCCGGTAGGGGTGTTCCACTTACCGCAGGCGAAGCCGGCAGAGAAGCTATTTTACCGCTTGACAACAATACAGAGTGGATGGATATGCTCGCCCAAAAACTCGCTAATATCGGCGGCAACGGCGGCGGTGTTGTTCAGGTCGTTATTGACGGCAAGGTTGTCGCTCAGGCAGTTAATAAGGCTAACCGCCAAAAATCTACTATGACGGGGTGATATTATGACGGCTCAATTTAAAATTCGAAATAAAACGGGTCAAGTGTTGGAAATTCATTCAAAAGAAAAATTGAAAAGAGTTACAACAGACCTTGCACAATATAATAAAGCAACTGCGTATTCTTATTATCAAGCGAATACAAAGCGCTACATTACAAAATACAACAAAAATGAGTATGTTCCTATATTATGGGTGCTTTCGGGTAGTTATGCTGTTCAAAGGGCAAAGTTATGGGGTAGTGATACCGGGCGAACAGCTCTTTCCGGCAAGTACACCGGTACATTAATCGGAATCTTTCCTAAAGTCACTATAACTATTAAAGGAAATAAACTCCTTAAAGAGGATGCACGAACACTTGTTCTTCTTTTAGACCAGCAAATTGTAGATTGCTACTACTACGAGGAACGAAGCGGCAGTATGAGAAATGCCGAATTCTATTTTGACGATACAAATATATCATATGTAAAAAATAAGGTTGCAAGCGGCAGTTATGATAATCGTTACGGCGATTTTACAATAACAGCAGTTGCAACGGAAAAATATTCGGGGGTTTAAAATGGGCGATACAATTTATGGAATGAGTGGCGACAAAAACAAAAAATTATGCGCTTTATGGCGACAGCTTGGCAAAGAAATACGGATAAGTGCTGAAATTTACAGCAATAACGAAGCAACAGAATTTAACGAGGATAATATTTTATCTCTTGAAATAACAAACGACGGCAATCTTTTTGAAACATATATGAAGAAAGCTGTTTTAAAAATTCAGGCAACTGACGAAACCGAAGAAGCGTTAAAAGAGTTGGTTGATAACGCTGATTCAATTTATATTGAATATGGTGTCTATTATGACGGTGAAATTTGCAACGATTCCGGCGAAGAAGTTATTGAGGCAGGCACTACTAATTTGTTTTCCTTGCCAACAATGTATGTCAGTCACGAAGAAACCGACACCGACTATGACGAAGTGACAAAAACGGCTACATTCACTTGCTACGACGCAATGAAGCTACTTGCCGAAATTCCTATGTCTGAGGTTACGCTCGGCAGTTCGCTTGGCGGATATTTTGCGTCTAATGTCTTAGAAAAAATAAAAGAAGTAATCAGCGTCAGTGACGATATTGAGAAGATTTTTACTAAAAAGTACACAATCGGTCAGTCATCTAACGGCAATGATTTAGGCTACAGCGAAATGACGGCACTTAAAAACTACTATAAAGGTAAAACGATTAGAGATTATCTTAATAATCTTTCAAAAGTTCTTTATTGTGCTTTCTGTATTGACATAGACCAGGACGCAGCCGGAGAATATTTGAGTATGAACTCAGTCGGTGGCTTAGGTCATATTTTTGATTCTTACGGAAAGCAATTCGTTCAAGATATTACAACTGATGATATTCGTGATATTTCACTTGGTAAAACTAAAAAAGCAATAACAGGGTTAGCTTATTATAATTCTGTGCTTAATTCTAATTCAAAGTTTTTAGGCAATTCAGACGGAAATGTCATAAATAAATATTTAACGATTGACGGTCTCAAAGCCGATTTGCTTAACCAAGTTGAGGTCAGACACTCCGAAGAGCGTGAAAGTTATTTTGATAGGTTGAAAGATAAAAAATTAAGAGATTTTGAGATAACTACCTATGGTATGCCTTGGCTTAAACCTCTTACAGTCACAGAATATGAGGATACAAAAGGAACTATTTCCCAGTTGCTCATAAATTCAAGCGTTCTTACCATATCTAATGGCATAACTCAGCGGTTTTCTAATCAAAGCATAGGTACTCTTTTTGAAAACGAAACTGAGGAAACACAAGATGTCGAAAATTTGAATACCTCAAAAATAACGGTCGGTAATTCCATAACACCGGTTCAAAACAAAGGTTGTGATATAGGCTCAAGCGACGAACGATTTAACACCGTTTACTGCGTTGACACGGACACAACCTCTGATTTAAAAAACAAAGAAAATATAGAAAGTCTTATTGATAATGATAAGCTGTTAGACTTCTTTAAAATGATGAAACCGTGCTCTTTTACTATGAAAGACGGTGACACCGGCAGGAAACATATGGGCTTTATAGCTCAGTGGTGTGCCGAAACTGCTAAAAAGACTATGGGTGATTTGTCATTCTTTGGTGCTTCCTATATTAATGAAAACGGCGAGCGTGAGTATTACCGTGATGATGTTGATGACTCTAAGCTATCTTGGGGTTTAAAACTCGGTCAACTTATAGCGCCGCTATGGGCGGTAGTTCAAATTCAACTTGAAAAAATTGAAAAATTGGAAAAGCAAGTCGAGGAGTTGAGAAATGGAAATTAATGTAAGTGTTTCGGCTGAAAAGGTCGTTACAGATAAAAAGTTTGTTGCAGCAGGCAATTATAAGCAAATAAAGCTCAAGCTTGAACTTTCAAGCGATTTTGACAATTTGGTTGTAAGAGTTGTGCTGGGCAACAAAAGCGTCACTGTACTTAATGGTGAGTGCTATTTGCCACCACTTAAAACAGGACGCTACATATTTGGAGTATACGGCTATTCAGTTGAAGACGGTAAACTTGTTAAAAGAGTATCACCTCAACCTACTTATTTGGTTGTTACATATGGTTCGTTCAATGACGACAGCGACACTCCGACTGAGCTTGAAGAATTCTATAATCAAATAACCAATAAATTTAAAAGCGAAATTCAAGATGTGAATTCTAAGCTTGACATGACTGACATTGACATTTCCAAAGCACTTGTCAAATTCAAGAGCATCGATAATAACAATCTCTCAATGACGATGAAAGAGTATGCCGAAACGCTTCTTACTGAATTAGGTGGTCTGTACACAAATATTTTGACAAAACAAGATAGAAGCGACTGGAAATTAATTGCTAATACAACATTAAAAGAAGATGTCGCAGAGGTTAGTTATTCCATACTTAACGCAGACGAAATTCATATCGAAGTTATGAAAGGTGCGCCGATAGCGCCCGACGCTACGACGAATGTCCTTTATGCTCGATTATGGGGTGTTCCGTTAATTGTAAAAAATGCATTAAGCAACACGACAAAATGCATAGTAATTCACGGCAGAAAAATATGCAATGAGGTTATATTAGATTATGGAGTTCTATCTAATTACACAGAATATAACTATTCAAACGCAAGAGAAGGCGCTTTTATTTCAAAAACGGCAGTGAATAATATGTGCGGCTTCTATACGAGTTCGGCTAATAATGTTGCGAAATTTTCGACAGGTACTAAAGTACGAATTTGGGCAAAACAAAAGGAGACAAAGTAAATGACAAAAGCATTAATTGACGGCGAATATGTCAAAATTGAAGACGAAGTTTTTCAACCTGACCCACAGATTGAAATTCAAATGTTAAAACAAGAGCTTGCAAATTATGACTATATCGGAGTAAAAATTGCAATGGGAGTTGCAACCGTAGAAGAATATCAAAAACAGATAGCCTACACGGAAGAACTTCGTAAGCAAATAAGAACTTTAGAAGAGCAAATCGAGGTGACACAATGACCGA
>UQEY01000036.1 GCA_900540235.1 uncultured Eubacteriales bacterium | reverse complement strand
ACCCTTTACACCTTTAACCTTTGCCCAAGTGAGAGCGATTGCTTTCTTTGAGCCTGTTGCCTTTTTAATCTTTGCACCCTTAGGCTTTGCAACTGCTTTTGTTGTGGTTTGAGTTGTCGGCTCTGCTGTTTGCTGAGGCGTTGTGGTTTGCTCAACTTGTGTTGCAGTTGTCGATGCTGCGGTAGTTGGCACAGTTGTAGGTTCTGCCGGAGCAGGAGCAACTGTAGTCGGCGCCTGAGTCGGTGCCTGAGTTGGCTGGGTTGCAGGTGTGCTCGGCTGAGTAGCAGGCGGTTGTGTAGGCTGAGTAGGTGCAGGCTGAAGCTTTGGAATTGTTGTTACCTTTGTGTCACCGCAAAATGAACATGTATATTTTATGTATCCATCTGATGAAGTAGTTGCTTCAACTCTTTCGGTTTCTACATAATCGTGCGAATGTTCAATATTGTCAAGACTTTCAACATATGCCAAAAAGTATTCATCATTTTCATTTGATGAAATAGTTAATATATATTCCTGATTTTCAAATAGTTTTACATCAAATGCAAAACCGTTTTCATAGTTTGTATTATTTGTTGTACTCAAAGCAACATTTCCGTATTTAATTGTAGCTGAAAGATTTTCTTGACCGAATATATCAAAATGATAATTTTCTGTTTTTGGTGCAACAAATTTAAATGTGGCAGGCATATTTGGATTTGCAACATAACCTTCAACATAGCTTGATTGTGAAATTATACTTTGCTCACCGTAAATTGCATATAAAGTTGTATCTTTTTCAATATTAAGCGTTTGTCCCGGATATAAGTATTCACCGGTGTCCTCATTAATTAAAGACCAACCCTTAAATACAAGTCCGCTTTTTTGAGGAATTGTTGACTCAATGGTTATGCTTGTGTCGTACAAAACATTTGATAAATTCTGCGGAGAGTTATTTCCGCCGTTTGAATTAAATGTTACACTGTATTTGTTCTTTTCCCAGTGAGCATATATTTCATTGCTTGAAAGACTGTTAAATACCGTTGAAGATGTTATTTGATTTCCGCCTTCCTCAGCATCAAACCAACCAACAAAAGTATACCCCTCTTTTTCAGGAACAGGCAAGCTTGTCATAGGACTACCGAGTGTTACATCGGCTGCTGTTTTGTCAGCTACGCCACCCACAGTATTCAACTTAACTTCATAATTCGGCGCTTTTACGGTAACGGTAGCGGTGGTTGAATATTGATAAAACTTGATTGTTATTGTTTGCTTGCCCGGTGTGTATGGGTCATATCCTGTTACAATATAATCGTCAGTGATTTCGTGATGAACATTTGAATTAGAATAGTTTGATTGAAGAACTATACCGTCATAATCAAATTCTTCGCCGTATTCATAATTTGTTTTACTTATTGATTTAATATCAACACTCACAGATTTTGAAAAAATAGGCAAATTACCATAATTAATTTTACCTACAACTACATTTTCTAATAAATTGACATCTTCTTTTGTGATTTTTCCGTCTGCATTTACATCCGAAGCAAATAATTGTGAACTTGTAAAGTTTTTAATATTTCCGTTTATATAATAATTTAACCATACTACATCCGAATTGCCGACCTTTCCGTCTTTATTTGGGTCGCCGAATTTAAATGTTGAATTTTGTGTCCACATTGCATAAAGGGTAATATCAGATGTTATGTATGAATTTCTGTTTGTGTATTTTTTACCGGTTGGTACGCCAAAACTATCCGTTTCTTTTGAATCATACCAGCCGTCAAAGTAATAATTACTTTTTGTCGGAGTTTTTGCATCTAATGTTTCATAAGCATATTTTGCATAAAGCGTGGTATTTTTATTGAAAAAATAACTGCTGCCCGGATAATAGCATTTACCGTCATTGTCATACCAATACCGAAATACTTTTTTATACTCAGTTTTTGAACCATTTGTAAGAGTTCCGCCGTTTGCGTCAAATGTTACATTGTTTGAAATATTTGTGTAAGGTTTAGTGTCAGGTATCGTTGCGACATCTCTTGATGAAACTGTCATATTTGACGGCGCACCGTAGCCGCCGTTTGCATTAAATGTGACAGTATATTTGTTAGATGTAACATTTACACTGATTGTTTTTGTATCTAAAACCGCATTTGTGCTGTTGTTTATTAAATTAACTGTTATTTTAGATGCTCCGATATTCTTTGCCGTAATATTTAATGAACAGGTGTTACCGCTCCATTTGTTCCACGAGCATTGAACATTTCCGTTTGATGTTTTGTATGTGGTTGCGATTTTTGAAGGAAGCGTACCCCCTGCCGTCATAGAAACTGTTGCAGTTGGGGACGAATCAATGTTTAAATTAACATTTGAAGTTGACAAAGTTAATGATGAAGCGGCAGGTTGAGGAGCAACCGTACCGCCGCCTGAACCACTAAGATTAACAGCAAATATTTCGATAGCAGGACTACCCTTATACCCTGCATATAACGGCTCATTATTTTTTGCTCTATTATGAGCATAAATTTTTACTATTCCGTTTGAAGTTGTTTCGCCGGAATAAATAACAACATGTCCGTTACCTGAGCCACTCGCTGTACTATAAAGAATACAAATGGGGTCGCCCTTTTTTAATGTTCCGTTAAATGATGAAAGTTTTACAGGAACTACTGTGCCTGTGGTTGAACTTTTAACTTTTGTTCCGTATTTTGTGATTTGACCGGCAAAACCGCTCAAACCCGCAACAGAGCTAAGCTTAGTCGGGAAACCGCCTGCTACTAAACAATTTGAAACAAATTCTGCACATTGTCCGACACCGTCATTCCAATGAGCTTTTGCATACTCAATAGCTTTGTTTCCGTCATAGTTGTAAGCATAAGCAGAATAATCTATTCCTGCCGTAATGCTCAACATCATTATCAATGATAAAAATAATGACATTATTCGTTTTGTTGTTTTCATAATATCTCTCCTCTGAAATAAAAAAATGCGCACAGCCGAAGCTGTACGCACAAAAACGCATAGCTCCGATTGTCGCCAAACAAAACCTACATAAGTCACAAAGAAGTATGCAGAAAAGAGTATGCATTTTTTACATAAAAAAACACATACGAACTTCGTGACATATTCGGTTTTGTTTGGCAATGCCATTATATCATATTATTAAATTATATTCAACACATCAAGCAACAAAAAATAAGGATATAAAAAAGGACCTCACAAAAAGTGAAGTCCTTAATATTTTGAAAAAGATTATTCAGCGTCCTCTGCATCTGCTGTATCTGCTTCAGGCTTAGGAAGAAGCTCTTTCATTGAAAGAGAAACTCTCTTCTTGTCAAAGTCGATTTCAGTAATTCTTACATCAACTTCATCGCCTACTTTAAGTACATCAGCAGGTGTGTTAATTCTTTCCCAAGAAATCTGGCTGATATGAATGAGGCCGTCAATACCAGGAATGATATTAGCAAAAGCACCGAATGATGAAAGACCGACAATCTTAGCTTTGCAGTCTGTACCGACAGGATAATCTCTCTTTAAGATTTCCCATGGGTTATCCTCAAGCTTCTTGAAGCCGAGAGAAATCTTTCTTGTTTCAGGGTCAAGCTTCTTAACAGTAACTTCTACTGTGTCGCCAACATTAACAACCTCTGACGGATGCTTGATTCTGTTCCATGAAAGTTCACTGATGTGAATCATACCGTCCATACCGCCGATGTCAACGAATGCACCGTAGCTTGTTAATGACTTAACAGTACCTGTAAGCTTCTGACCTTCTTCAAGAGTTGCCCATAAAGCTTCCTGCTGCGCCTTCTTTTCTTCGTTAGCTACAACCTTGATTGAGCCGACTGCACGGCGTCTTGCAGGGTTAATGTCAATAATTCTGAAACGAACTGTTGTACCCTTGAGAATGTCAAGTTCCTGATTGCGAGGAACACCTGTTTGAGATGCAGGGATAAATACTCTGCTACCCTTTGATACGGCAACTACGCCGCCCTTAACAACTGCTGATACAACACCTTCAAGAATTTCGTCGTTTTCTTTTGCGTTAACGATTTCTTCCCATCCCTGAAATGCATCCACAAGCTTCTTAGAAAGCTTGAGCACGCCTTCGCTGTCATCAGTTTTCATAATAACAAGGCTGAGCTTGTCGCCGATGGAAACTGCTTGGCTCGGGTCGCTGATAGGTTCAGCAGAAAGATCATCAAGTGCGATAACGCCTGTCTGCTTTCTACCGTCAACATCTACAAATACTTCTGTAGGAGTGATGTTAACTACAGTACCTGTTACGACCTTGCTGTTTTCATCTTCTCTGAATGATTCTTCAAGCATTTCTTCGAAGGTTGCTTCACCATCAGCAGATGCATTGACAGCAGCCTTTGAGGCCTTATCAGCGTTTTCTGCTGTCTCCGCAGCTGTGTTAGCTACTTCAACTTCCTTTTCAATTTTTTCTTCGGACATGGTTTTTAGTACCTCCTTGATAATTACCGATGGCGTTGACGCCCCGGCAGTAACACCAACATAACTGTAAGAACTTAGGTCAATATTTTTTAGTTCGTCTGCCGTTTCAATAAGAAAAGTATCGGCATTCGCCTTGCATACATCCCTAAGCTTGCAGGTATTTGATGAATGTCTACCTCCGATGACAATCATAGCGTCCGACTTTTTTGATAAATCGGCTGCTTCTTCCTGCCTATCTGCTGTAGCATTACATATTGTACTATAAATTCTGCAATTTGTACATAGTTTTTTTATTATTTTTTCGCATTTTTTCCATTCTTTTAATGAAAAAGTGGTTTGGGAAACGCAAATTATATCATTTTTCTCGGTATTGTTTAAATTTTCGAGTATATTTTCAAGCTCATTTTCGTTTTTAAACACAAAACTTTTACCTTTGCAGTAAGAACGAATACCCAAAACTTCCGGATGATTTTCATCACCTGCAATAAGAGTAATTGTGCCGTCAAACTGCTCTGACACAATTTTGTGAATTTTGAGAACAAACGGGCAAGTGGCATTTATATACTCAACATTATCATTTTGAGCCTTGTCAATAACTTCTTTTTCAACACCGTGGGTACGAATAACTACCGTATAACCTTTGGGGCACTCGGAAATATCGTCAATAATTTTAACTCCACGGCTGATTAAATCATCAACAAGCTGCTGATTATGAATAATGGGACCCAAAGTGCAAACCTTGTTACCCTTTTCAATCAAATCGTAAACAAGGTTAACCGCCCTGTCAACTCCGAAGCAAAAGCCTGCTGTTTTGGCAAGTTTAACTTCCACTGCGTTCAGCCTCCCAAAGCTCTGTTATTCTGCCCATAACCATATTTGCGGCATTTTTAATATCGCTCGGTGCAACATTTTCGCCCTCTAAACCAAGTTCACTGTTTTTAATAAGTTTGCCGTAAGAAATTGTTACCTGCTTGCCGGCTTTAATCTTGCCGTCACAGCAAATTGCAACAGGAAGAATATCCGCACCCGTTGCCTTAGCAATAACTGCAACGCCTGCCTTTGCCTTTTGAGGTACGCCGTCTTTATCCTTAATACGCCTACCCTCAGGGCAAATTGCCATTACATGACCCTCGTTGAGTATTTTTTCGCCGTACTCAATAGCCGAAGTGTCGCCCTTGCCACGCTTAACCGGAAAACTGTACATATGGGTCATAAACCAAGCGGCAAAAGGATTTTTAAAAAGTTCAGCCTTTGCCATAAAGTGAAGCGGCGGAAGTTCCTTCGGGCACGCAACAAAAATCGGGTCAATCGCACAAGTGTGATTGATTGCAACTATGTATTTTGTACCGTCTGCCGGTACATTTTCAAGTCCTTTAAACTTGGTATGATAAACAACTTTTACAAGAGGTCTAAACACAACTTTAATAAAATTATAAAGTTTATAATTTTTAACCTCGGAGTAATCAAATTCTTTCAACTTACATATGCTCCTTTATGATTTTTACAATAAGTGCTATTGACTCATCAAGAGAAAGCTCGGATGTGTCGGCAATAACAGATTCTTCGCTCGGTTTGAGCGGTGCAATTTCACGGTGAGAATCGTTATAGTCACGCTCGTTTACATCTGCAAGAACATCCTCATACTTAACATCTTCACCCTTTTCGATAAGTTCCTTATACCTTCTTTTTGCACGACATTCGGGAGTAGCGGTAAGAAAGATTTTACATTCGGCATTTGGCAAAACTACAGTACCGATGTCACGGCCGTCCATAATAACATTATTTTCCTTTGCAATGTTACGCTGCAAATCAAGAAGATATTCCCTAACTTTTGGGATGGCGGAAACTTTTGAAGCGCCCATAGAAATCTCCGGTGTACGGATATAAGGCGAAACTTCTTCGCCATTAAGATATACACACTGCACGCCGTTTTCAAAGCCTAACCTAACTTCAATTTCGTTAAGCATTTTAACAACTTCTTCGCTGTTGTCAATAACGCCCTCTCTTGCTGCGCAAAGAGCTATTGTACGGTAAAGGGCACCGGTATCAACATAAATGAAACCGAGTTCTTTAGCCGCACCCTTGCTAATTGTTGATTTGCCTGCGCCTGCAGGACCGTCAATAGCAACATTAATCATAATTTTACCTCTCATTTTTACATATTGTCGGCACACAAAACGGCAGTTGAAAAAGCAATTTGCAAATTAAAACCACCGGTGTATGCGTCCACATCTATAATTTCTCCCGCAAAATATAAATTATCAATAATTTTCGACTGCATTGTTTTCGGGTTAATTTCTTTAACATTAACGCCGCCGGAAGTAACTATCGCCTCGTCAATAGGTCGAAAATCACTGACTGTTACATAAAAGTTTTTAATCAGTTCAACAAGTTTAAGCCTTTGCTCTCTTGTTATTTGGTTAACCTTTTCACTTGCAGGAATTCCGCTTAATGAAACTATAACAGGAATAAGCTTATTCGGCAAGAGTTTTGAAAGAGAATTAACAAAATCTTTATTTGCAAATCCTTCAAAATCACGGCAAATACGCTTGTCAAGTGTGTGAAAATCAAGTGCCGGTTTTAAATCAATTTTAATTTTGTACTGCTTTTTACCCATATTTTTTATATGGCTTGAAGCAGACAAAATAACCGGACCCGATACGCCGTAATGGGTAAATATCATTTCGCCGAAATCACGATAAATGTCCTTATCGTTTTCATAAAGCGTAACTTCAATATTTTTTAGCGATAAGCCTTGAAGCTTTGATATAAAATTATTTGAACACACAAGCGGCACAAGGCTCGGTTTAAGAGCTGTTACCGTGTGGCCGACCGACTGAGCGAGGATATAACCGTCGCCCGTTGAACCCGTAAGAGGATAGCTTTTACCGCCGGTGCAAAGGCAAACCTTGTCACATTCGATTTTAGTTTTATCTTCAAGAACTACTGCTTTAATCTTATTTTCTTCAAGTTCAAACGCTTTGGCACTGCCGTGAATTATTTTTGCGCCGCTGTCATTTGCAAAATTTACGAGTGCGTCAACAATGTCAACTGCTTTGTCGCTTACCGGAAAAACACGATTACCACGCTCGATTTTAAGCGGCACACCGAGCTCTTCAAACAAAGCCATAGTGTCATAAGGCATAAAATTTGAAAAAGCGGAATAAAGAAAACGAGGGTTAGTCGGCACATTTGATATCAAATCGTCAAGCTCAAAGCTTGCATTAGTCACATTGCACCTGCCCTTGCCGGTAATCATAAGTTTCCTGCCGGGTCTGTTCATTTTTTCAATTATAATTACATCGTTGCCTTTTTCGGCAGATTTAGCGCCGCAGAGAAGCCCCGCCGCACCGCCGCCGATTACTACGATTTTTGACATATCAGTTTTCCTCTAATTCGGCAAGTTCAAGCGAAGTTTCTTCCCACTTTTCGTAAAGTTCATCACGGTGGGTTGAAAGAGAATCTATTTTTGAAGTATACTCCATAAGTTCCTCATAAGAAGCGTCTGTAAGCTTTTGCTCAAATTCGCCTATTTCCCTTTCCGTATCTTCTATCTCGCCCTCAAGCTTTTTAAGCAGAGTATTAAGTTTTCTTAAATTGCTCTGCCTTTCTTTTTTAAGCTTATAGTCGTTAACCTTTGGTTTTTCTTTAACCTGTTTTTCTTCTTTTGCAATGAACCTATGCTCGTTATAATCGTCATAATTTCCGAGGAAATTATTGCAACCGTTCGGCGTAAGTTCAACAATGCGTGTGGCAAGCTTATTGATAAAATATCTGTCGTGAGAAACAATAAGCATAGTACCGCTGTAGTTTAAAAGTGTATTTTCAAGTTCTTCACGGGAAAAAGCGTCAAGGTGGTTTGTAGGTTCGTCAAGAAGCAGGAAATTATAGCCGCCGAGCATAAGTTTAAGCAGAGCTACTCTCGCTCTTTCACCGCCTGAACAAACCTCAAGCTTCCTATACACTTCTTCACCCTTAAAAAGAAAAGCGGCAAGTGCGTTTCTGACCTTGGTTTCAGTCATAAACGGATACGCAGTCCAAACCTCGTCAAGCACGCTTTTGCTCAAATCAAGCTTAGCCTGAACCTGGTCAAAATAACCCGTCATAAGACTTGCGCCGAATTTGAAAGTACCGTCGTCACGGCTCAAATCACCCATTAAAATTTTAAGCAGAGTAGTTTTGCCGCAGCCGTTATCACCCAAAAGGAATACTCTTTCTCCCCTTTTAACATTAAAACTTGCGTTTTCAAAAACGATATGGTTTCCAAACGATTTTTTCAAATTGTCAACTTCAAGCACATCCTCGCCTGAAACGCATTTAGGAGTAAAATCAAATCTGATTTTTTCAAGTTTTTTATCGGGCACAACAAGCTGAGCCTTAATTCTTTCAACAACTTTTTCTTTGCTTTCGGCGGTTTTGATATTCTTTTCTCTGTTCCACTGCCTTTGCTGAGCAATGATACCCTCGAGCCTTTCAATCTCTTTCATATCATTCTCATATTTTTCCTCAACAGCCTTTTGCTGTGCTGCTTTTTTTACAAGAAATTCGGAATAATTGCCCTTGTATGAGCGAATTTTTTTATTTTCAAGTTCAATAGTTTTATCCGTCACACGGTCAAGAAAATATCTGTCGTGAGAAATGATAAGGCAAGCGCCGTTAAAGTTTTTTAAAAAATCTTCAAGCCATGCAATAGCGCTGATATCAAGATGGTTTGTAGGCTCGTCAAGAAGAAGAAAATCAGCCTTTGAGAGCAAAAGCTTTGCCAAAATAAGCTTTGACTTTTGACCTCCGGAAAGCTTGGAAGTTGGCTTATCAAAATCTTCCTCACCAAAACCGAGGCCAATAAGAGCCGAGCGTGTCATAGATTTATAAGTAAGACCGCCGTTTAAATTAAACTCGTCTGTTAAATAACTTTGCCTTTCCAAAAGTTTATTTGAATGGTCGGTTTTTAGTTTTTCATTTATTTCATCAAGTTCAAATTCAATTTGAATTAAATCGTCAAAAACAGATACAAGTTCGTTCCAAATAGTTTTATTGTCGGAACAGGTATGCTGTTGCATATAGCCGAGCGTTGCATTTTTTGAAATAAAACAGTTACCGCTGTCAGGCGTGTATTCGCCGGTAATCACTTTAAAAAGTGAAGTTTTACCGACGCCGTTAACGCCGACGAACCCCACCTTTTCTTTATCCTGAACATCAAAAGAAAGGTTAGAAAACAGTGTGTTTTCACCAAAAGAAAGTGTTAAGTTTTGAACATCTAAAACATTCATAATCTTATCTCCGAAATTAATGTTTATATTTTACACTATTTTTGATTGAAAGTATAGTTATTTTTTGATATTATATAAATATATTAAAATCTATATACATATTATAGATGATTTTAGAGGTAACTGATATGGATATTTTAAAGCTTGCTCCTGTTTTTAAAGATTACATTTGGGGCGGAACGAGGCTCAAAACCGATTTCGGTTTCAAGAGCGATTTGGATGTTTTGGCTGAAGGTTGGATGCTTTCGTGCCACAAGGACGGCAAGAACACTGTTGACGGCGGCGAATTTGACGGTCAAACACTTGAAGAAGTTATTGAAAAGCTTGGCAAAGAAAAAGTTGTAGGTACAAGAAGTCTTGACTTCCCTTACTTCCCTGTTCTTATCAAACTTATTGATGCAAAGGATAATCTTTCAATTCAGGTTCATCCTGACAACGAATATGCGCAAAAAGTTGAGCACGAGTTTGGCAAAACCGAAATTTGGTATGTAATTGATGCTACTGACGATGCTCAGCTTGTTTACGGTTTTAAAGAAAAAATCAGCAAGGAAGAATTTAAAGAAGCGATTGAAAACAACACTTTACTCGATGTGCTTAACACAGTTAAAGTTAAAAAAGGCGATTTATTCTTTATTGAAGCCGGCACCGTTCACGCTATCGGCAAAGGTGTGCTTATAGCTGAAATTCAGCAAAACTCAAATTCTACATATCGTGTTTATGACTACGGCAGAATCGGTAAGGACGGCAAACCGAGAGAACTTCACATTAAAAAGGCTGTTGATGTTTCCGTTACCGAACCGCCTAAATACGATATCAAACCTATGGGCGAAAAAGTTGTGGCTGACGGTTACGATTCAACGCTGCTTACAAAATGCGATTTGTTTACGGTTAATCATTATGATGTTGAAAAAGAGTTAACTCTCACCGCAGATGAAAAGTCGTTTAACCACATTCTTGTTATTGACGGCAACGGTGAAATTGACGGCAAGAGTCTTAAAAAAGGTGACAGTTTCTTCGTTCCTGCATCATACGGAGATTACAAAATCAGCGGCAAGTGCGAAATTATTGTAACTAATATTTAAAAAAATTTAATTTAAAATGTATAAAAGTCATTAGCAGTGCGATACTACTAATGACTTTTATTTTTGGAGTGAAAAAATATGAAAATAGTTAACAATATTGCGCTTATTTTAAATATCATAGGCGGCATAAATTGGGGACTTGTAGGGCTTTTCAAGTTTGATTTGGTTGCATGGATATGCGGCGGTCAAGATTCTGTTTTTGCAAGAATTATCTACAGCCTTGTAGGTCTTGCCGCTATTTGGTGCATCAGTCTTCTTTTTTCAAATAAGACAGTGGAAGAGTAAATTATAGTTTATCTTAGCGGGTCGTCGGGGACGCCGACCCCTACAAAAGTCTAAAATAATAAGACTATCGTAGTGGCAAACAGTGTTCGTCATTCTCTCCTATCGACGGCGAAGCCGCCACTTCCCTCGTCAGAGGGAAGCAAGAACTTGGCTCCCTCTGACGAGGGAGCTGTCAACTTTGTTGACTGAGGGAGAGAAACAATATAATGTGGCAACGCCGTCAACCTATTATAAATTATTATTCACTTTACATATTGAAGTTGTAATTCTCCTTTTGAATTAAATGAAGTTTTGATTTTTTTAGTTGCCTGCTGCCCGTCTTTAAATTCGGCAGTAACGGTAATTGCATCCCCTTCAAGTTTTTCAAACGGCATATCGGGATTTTTGAGCAGTGTATCAGTCGCATTTTCACTATCATACCATAATGCATTTTCGTTCAGTTCTTTTTGCAAATCATCTGCATTAACGGTTATTTTCCTGTCACGCTTAAATATTTCATCGTGAAGTTTTTTATTAGTAAGGGTAATCACCGGTTTATCTTTTCTTGTGCCATAAGCAAATGAGTAAAGCTCTGTATTTTGAGAATTAGTGCCAAAATATTTTGATAAATCACGGCTTTTGGCAATTTCATTATAAATTGCTTTCACTTCGTTTTCGTGTGATTCTTCAAGGGTAGACAAATACTTATCCTGCTCATCTTTTGTAAGTTCAATATCAACATAATAATTTCCGTTTTTTATTTGTGAGAACCACAAATCATAATCTGTAAATTCAAAATAACCTTTTTCGCTTTCAAAAGTAACCTTTTCTATATTTGCATTTTTGTCAATTTTAAAGCCCATAGTATTGCTATATGAAATCTGCACATTGCCGTTAACATTTTCAACTTTTAATTTATACGACGGAAAGCTTAATACATCATTTGAAAGAGTTGCTTTTTCTTTAACCTCACCGTCCTCCTGAGCATAAGCTACAATATTAAAATTATGGTTCAAAGCTTTTGCTGTTGAGGTTTGAGTAGTTGTCGGTTCTTTATCCCTTGTCATACCGTAAGTGCCGACACCGGCAAGAACGGCAAGAGCAAGAGTACAGCTGACAATGGGTTTGAGGATATTTTTGCGTGATTTCTTTTTAGGTTCTTCAATTTTTGCCATAAGCCTTGTTTTCATATAAGTGTCAGGCTTGATATCGTCTATGGCTTCTTTTATAATCTTTTTTTCGTCAGTCATTGCTATATTCCTCCAATTCGATTTTTAACAGTTCCCTGCCCCTTTTAAGCCTCATTTTAACGGCAGACTTAGAAAGAGAAAGTGTGCTTGCAATCATTTCAACGGTGTAATCTTCATAATAATAAAGAAAAATTACCGTTTTATATTTACTGTCAAGTTTAAAAAGTTTTTGCCTTACATCAAGCTTTTTATCGTTTTCAAAATCTTCGCCCAATATTTCATCATTTAACGGCAGATTTTTATGTCTTGACGATTTCAAAAAATCTTTGCAGGCATTGACAGTCGTTCTGATTAGCCACGCTTTTTTGTGTTCACTGTCGGCGAAAGCAGGGCTTTTGTAAAGAAGCTTTATAAAGACTTCTTGAAGTATGTCCTCGCTTTCTTCTTTGCTGTTTGTGTGTAAGTATGCAATTTTGTAAAGCATATCGGCATACATATCATAGGTGGTTGAAAATTCTTTTTCTTTATCCACTTCTTTGCCCCCTTTCACACATAACACGACTGACTGAATTAAAAAGTCACATTTACATAAAAAAACAAGGTCGGAAAACCGACCTTGCTAAAAACGATTTGTTATTTTGCTTTTGTTGTTGCTTCAACAAACCAACCGTTAAGAGTTAAACACTTTGATGCTTTCTTTTCATTAAATGACTTGCAGAAATCATAGCCTGCGCCACCCTCGGCACGAATAGGAGAGATTTTGCCGTCGGCAAGTGATTTGTAAACAGCGTCAACCTTTTCCTTAACTGCCTTTTCTTCCTTAGTGTTTTCAGGTAGTGCATCAACATAAACACCGTCGGTTGAGCAGTTAGCATTAAATACTGTTCCGCCGTTGAAATCATTTAAGCAGTCCTTAACAGCTTCGCCGTAATTTTTAACAACAGCGCAGTATTCATCGTTGTGGTTAGTGCCTGCTTCAATAACATTTGGACTGTCGTCAAACTTATACTTAGCGGTGTAAACCGATTCGCTTCTTTCGTTTCCGCCTGCAAAAGCAAGAGTTACGCCATCATCAAACATCTTTTCGGCAATAGAAGCAAAACGGTCAACCATGGTAAATGAAGTGTTCCAATAATATTCGTTTTCAAGTGCAACACCTGCACCGATACCGTAACTGTCCTTATTTTCCCAATGAGAGAACATATAACCATCAGCAGGAATAGCAGCTGAAAGTTCAACTGTGTCACCCTCAACATAAGCGCCTGAGCCTGTTGATTCGCCGTTACCGCCCTCACCGGTTAAAACATTGACGGTGAATGTAGGTTCTTTGCTTGCCTTAAATACAGGAGTAAGTTCGATATCTTTATCGGTCACATTAACTTTAGTCTGTTTAGCGTTAACATCTTCAACTGCGTCTTCAATATTAGTTTCCCAGCGGTCGAATACAAAACCGGCTTTAGCAACCGGAGCTTTAACATCGGCAGATGAATTTTCGCCGACATACTGCTGTGAATAAACAGAACCATCCTCGTTAAGAACCTTAACTTCATACTGCTTACCCTCAGCGTCCTTATATGTAGCTGTGATTGTGCAATCGCACTTTTCAACAAGAAGATTCATACTTGACTTAGTCTTTGAAGAAATGTTAACTTTTTTATCCTTAACACCCTTAGTGTTACTCTTAACTTCCCATTTGTCAAAAACTTTGCCCTGCGGTGCCGGGTCGGCAGTAATAGTTACATTTGAACCCTCGGTATAAGTACCGCTGCCGATACCGTTTTCAACCTTAACGGTAAATGTTTTATCTTTAATGTCGGAAATCTTATCATAACAAGCAACAAGATTGAAGCTATAGTCATAATTAAGAAGCGGTGAATCATAATCTGCCCAGTCAAGTGTAACCGGAATACCGAGTTCATCAGCCGCAGCCGCAGCACCCTGAGCAAAACCTGCGCCGTAATTGGCAGAATCTTTGCTGTTGTACTGACCAAAATAGCCGAGCCTTGTATTACCGCTTGCGACTGCAATATAACCTGCAAGATAGCCGCTTTGAAGATTGTCGAAACTTACGCACATAACATTGTCAACATAATGGTCGGTTTCATCATCGGCTGAATGAGGAATACCGTCAACCAAGATGAAATTAACATCAGGATATGAGCTTGCAATTTCATAAGCGCAAACTTCAAATTTTTCACCCGGTAAAACAATATACTGAGCACCGTTATCCTTAGCAAGCGAAACATACTTTTCTACATTTTCAGCAGTAAGTTCACCGTTTTCATCAAGCACAGGCTGATAATAACGAGAAGACATACCGTTTTCATTTGCAAAAGAAGTAACACCGTCCCAAGCACTTTGGTTGTAACTCTTGTCGGTAACAGTACCGCCATCGGTGATAAGAACGATATCGTTAGTAATTTGTTTTTGTTTAGTGCATCCTGCCATTGCAAATACAGCGCTTACAACAAGCACAATACAAAGGAGCACTGAAATCGCCTTTTTCATAGCTTTCCTCCAAAAAAGAAAAAATGTTCTTAAATATAATATCAAAAACAGAATAATAATGCAATAGCAATGTTGATTTAATAGCTAAAAAATATTATAATAATTTTGTAAATTTAAGAACAGTAGGTTTTATTATGGAAAATTTGAAATATAAAAACGGAAAATTAACAATTCTCGACCAAAGACTGCTTCCAAATGAGGAGAAATGGATTGAGATAAAAAGCAAGGAAGACGCATACGATGCAATCAAAACTCTTGCCGTAAGAGGGGCGCCGGCTATCGGTATTTTTGCAGGGTACAGCATGGCGATTTTCTCAAATAAAAATAATATTTACGAGCTTAAAAAATATCTTGATTCATCCCGACCGACAGCAGTTAATTTAAGTTGGGCAACAAAAAGAATTGTAAACGCATACGAAAGCGGCAAAAATCTTTTAGAAGAAGCAAAAGAAATTCACGAAGAAGACATTGAAATGTGCAGAAAAATAAGTGAATACGGCTTATCTCTTTTAAACGACGGTGACGGCATACTCACACACTGCAACGCAGGTGAACTTGCCACAAGCAAGTACGGAACAGGTCTCGGTCCGCTTATTTTAGGCAAAGAAAAAGGATATAATTTCAAAGTATTTTCAGATGAAACAAGACCGCTTTTGCAAGGCGCACGCCTGACTTCATATGAGCTTGAAAAGGCAGGAGTTGATGTTACCGTTATTTGCGACAATATGGCAGGTTTTGTTATGAAAAAAGGGCTTATCAATGCGGTTTTGGTTGGCTGTGACAGAGTTGCGGCAAACGGTGATGTTGCAAACAAAATAGGCACAAGCTCAGTTGCGGTTCTTGCTAAATACTATGGTATTCCGTTTTATGTTTTAGGTCCGTATTCAACAGTTGATTTTAACTGCAAAACGGGTGATGACATTGAAATTGAGTTTAGAAACGGTGATGAAATAAAGAAAAAATACTTTGAAAAACCGACTGCTTTAGACGAAACAAAATGTTTAAACCCCGCCTTTGATGTTACCGACAATTCGCTCATAACGGCAATTATTACCGACAAAGGAATTGCGAGAGCACCTTATGACAAAAGCTTAAAGGAGTTACTTTTATGATTAGATTTTACGGCGGAAAAGTGTTAAGCCTTAAAGATAATTTCAACATAACAAATGACGAAGTTTGGATAAAAGACGGCAAAATCGAATATGTCGGCAAAGAAAAAAAGCGTGAAGAAATGCCGCATTTTGAGCGTGAGATTAATCTTAACGGTAATCTTCTTATGCCTTCATTTAAAAATGCGCACACGCACAGTGCAATGACTTTCGGCAGGAGTTTCAGCGACGATTTGCCGCTTGACAAATGGCTTAACGACAAGATTTTTCCGCTTGAAGCAAAGCTTGAAAGCGAGGATATTTACGATTTATCTCAGCTTGCATTTCTTGAATATTTAACAAGCGGAATTACTGCCTGTTTTGATATGTACTACTTCCCTGAGGCTATGGCGAAAAGCAGTGTTGACTTTGGTTTCAGGACCGTTATGTGCGGCGCAGTCAACAATTTTAAAGAATCTGTTGAGAAGCTTGAAGAATATTACAAAACCTACAATAATTATAACGAACTCATCAGCTATAAACTCGGTTTTCACGCAGAATATACCACAAAAAGAGAAATTTTAGAGGGTATAAGCGACCTTGAAAAAAAATACAAAGCGCCTGTTTTTACCCATTCAAGCGAAACAAAAAGCGAAGTTGATGGGTGTATTGAAAGATATGGAAAAACTCCGACCGCTCTTTTTGAAGAACTCGGGTTGTGGAACTTCGGCGGCGGAGGTTTCCACAGCGTTTGGCTTAGTGACGAGGATATGCAGATTTACAAAAAGCGTGGTCTTTGGGCAGTGCTTAACGCAGGGTCAAATTCAAAGCTTGCTTCAGGTATAGCGGATGTTCAAAAAATGAGCGATATGGGCATAAACCTTGCTGTCGGCACTGACGGACCGAGTTCAAACAATGCGCTTGATATGTTTAGGGAAATGTATCTTATCTCCGTCCTTCAAAAGCTTAAACTGAGTGATGCGGCGGCAATGAACGCTGACGAAATACTGAAAGCGGCAACAGTCGGTTCGGCAAAATGTATGGGACTTAATAACTGCGACTGCATAGGAAAAGGCAAATGCGCCGATTTAATTGTAATCGACCTTGACAGACCGAATATGCAGCCGATTAATAATATCACCAAAAATCTTGTTTACAGCGGCTCAAAAGAAAATGTAAAACTCACTATGATAAACGGCAAAATTCTTTATGAAAACGGCGAATTCTTAACCGTTGATAAAACAGAAATTTACCAAAAAGCACAAGAGGTTACGGATAGGATAAAAAGATAAATTATAATTTATCTTAACATCGGTTTCTCTCCTATCGACGGCGAAGCCGCCACTTCCCTCGTCAGAGGGAAGCAAGAACTTGGCTCCCTCTGACGAGGGAGCTGTCAACTTTGTTGACTGAGGGAGAGAAAAACTACAATGTGGCGTAGCCGTCAACCGATTGCAAACTATAATTTACAACACTGAGATTCACAATATAAGTGAATCTCGGTTTTTTTTATTACATAATATAACTGCTTATGCAATCATACCAATGAACATAAATTTTATTATTAACTTTTATTTTTTCATTTTCAGGCAATTTTTCGCTCCACAGCTGATTATACTTTTCAAATTTATAATCGTTTGCATTAAATCTTCGCCACAAAACTGTTCTGCCATTTTGGTCTATATATTGTTCGGTAACAACATTATCATCATATGTTTCAACATCAATAAGGCAAACGGTATCATAAGTTTTGCCGTTGATTTCAACAACATATCTTCCGACGATATCTATAGCTTTTGTATCGGAAATAATATTGTCACCATTTCTTTTCACAATACCCTTTTGTGACAAATTAGTTTCTTTACCACAATTATCATCACCGTATCCCCAATTCTTTGTAAATTCGTTGTCATCTAAAAATGTATAAAAATAGTTTACATCATTTACTCTATGACTTTCTGCAAGGAAACGACAATGTGTATCTGTTAATTGTGCTACAAACTTTCTTTGAAAGGACTTATTTGATTTGCAACTTGGATTATATTGATTTACAACTATTTCAACTCCTTCAATATCGTGCACAACAGCTTTTCCGACAACTTCAAGTTTCACTTTTTCTGTTTGCTTTTTACTTGGAAAATCATACAACGCCCATTCAAGTTTTTCATTTAATTTAGGGATAATCAGCCAGCCCATCAACTCGCTACATTTTACTGCAAATGGTTTTTTATCAAGTTTTGCGATTTTGTAATCAGGTAAAATATTAGGTAAACTCATATTAATATCTCCTTTTGATTCTGACATATATTTAGATTTAAAGTTATTTTTTGCACTATGTAATCTGCTTTTAACTGTTCCCACGGGAATATTCAAAATTTTTGAAATATCCGATTGAGAATATCCTAAAAAATAATACAAATTCAATATTTCTCGCTCATTATCATTTAATAAATTTATAATTTCAATCAATTCAAAACTCTCGTTTATTCCTGATTTTGAAGCACATAAATCAAAATCATAATTGCTGATTATATCAATGTTTTTATTTCTGTAATAATCATTACATTTATTCTTTGCTATTTTTATAATCCAATTTTTAAATCGTTTTTCATCATTTAAACAACCGAATTTTTCAAATGCAGTTAAATATGTTTCCTGCAAAATATCCTCTGCATCTTCTCTATTTGACACACGAAAATAAACATATCTTTCTATAGCACACTTATTATCATTAAGTAAGTTTTCAAAATTCACATATCCACCTCCTTGTTTTTTTGAAATCGACTTCAACTATATAGACGCAAAAAATTCCAAAAAGGTTCAAATAAACATAAAATAATGCTCCCCTTTACTACATTTAAAGAAGAGCCTATTTTATATTTATAAACTTTTTATATTTCTTCCGATATTATACACCTGATTAATTTTATCAAAATGTTTTTGTTTTAAATCTGACAATGAATCGGTTTCGCGAATTGAAATTCTGCAAGCAGGTTTTATTTCATGGTCGATATAATCGAGAATAAGTGAATTTTCCCTTTCAGTTTTGCCGGCTCTGATTGCTATGCCTATACCCTTAGCACCTTTTTTAGATGTTTTTGTTCTTTTCTCATTCGTATTGCCAAACGGCGTATTTCTGTCAAAAAAAGTTTTAAGCTGACCCGGAACATCAGCCCAGTACGACGGACTTGCAAGCAGCACAAAATCGGAAGATAATATATCATCAACAATCATCTCGACATCATCACTTTGAACACACTTTCCGTTTTTATAACATTCTTTGCATCCAAAGCAGAAGTTAACATTTGCAGTTGCCATACTGTATTTTTTAATCTCAACATCTGCATTATTTTCCAAAACTCCACTTACAAATGAATCAATAATATATGCACAGCTTCCGTTATTTCTTGCGCTACCGTTCACACAAGTTATCTTCATAATAAAACTCCATTTAATTTATTCACAACCTTTGAATACAGCCTGTCTTTTCAAAGCGGTTATAACCGATTTTTTGATAAAAGCGGTGGGTGCTTCTTTTCTTAGAACCGGTCAAAAGCATCATTTTATAGCAATTATTTTCCAGTGCTATATTTTTGCAAATTCAAGGCACCGGGAAGCAAGCCCCTGCTTTCTGTACTCTTTATCTGTTATAACATTTTCAATAATAGCATAAGGCTGTTGATTATGCGTAAGATTTAAAACGATAACGCACACGCACGACGAAACAATTTTCCCATCTTTTTCAACAACAATTATATGATGATTTTTATCATTTAAAATATCATTAAAAATGTTAATATTTGCCTTGCTTTTTTCAATCGGCTTATTGTGATGAAGCTGTGTATACAAATCGCCCAGCTTATCAAAATCTGTCGAGTTAATTTCTCTAATCATTTTAAACCTCGTAAATAAATGCAATCTCGCCGCAATTTGATTTAATATATTGTTCTTTATTAGAATAATCTTTTCCGTCGATAATTGATTTAATAATATTTATCACTCCGCCGTGGGTAACAAGCAAAATATTGCCGTCAAATTCGGTTTCAACCAAGCTAAGCCACGCAGATTTTACACGAGTGTAAAATTCCTTAGGGCTTTCGCCGTTTGGATAATGTTCATCAAATTTAAGTGCCCGATAATACAAATTCGGATAAAGTTTATCGGCAATTTCGTTTTTCATATCGGCAAAATCACCGTTATTGATTTCCCTAAAATCAGAGTTAAATTCAACATCAAGTTCAAGCCTGTCGGCTACAATATAGGCGCTCTGCTTTGCCCTTTGCAAATCGCTCGAAATTATCTTTTCAATATTAAATTTTCTTTGATTTTTTACGATTGAATTCGCCGTAGTTTCAACCTGTACTATTCCTTCTTCGGTCAAACCGACTGAACTCCATCCGCCACGAACAGTTTCAATTTCCTGCCCGTGCCTCATAACAAATATTTTCATACTTCACTTATTGATAATTTGTAAATAGGCTCATTTTCAAGAATTTTGTATTCACCCGAATTTAAAACAAATTCTTTTAATTTTTGGACGCTGCCAAATTCATATTTTGATGATAATTCGTAAATTTTACTGCTTGGAGGATAGATAATATCAACTCTAATTTTATCGCAAATCAGAGAAAATAAGTATTCTTCATCGCAGGTGAATTCATATAAACCTGTTTCAAAAATGAAATTGTTTTTGTCTTTAAAATAATCACAAAAAGTTTCAATAATCGAATCAAGCTTCATTGATTTGTTGATAATGTTCTGTAAGTTAGTTAAGTTTTTCATATTTTTCCTTGGTAATGTAAATTATAATTTATCTTAACATCGGTTTCTCTCCTATCGACGGCGAAGCCGCCACTTCCCTCGT
>UQEY01000035.1 GCA_900540235.1 uncultured Eubacteriales bacterium | reverse complement strand
AGAGAAAAACTATAATGTGGCTGAAAGCCGTCAACCGATTGCAAACAATAATTTATATCTAAAAGTACAAATTTTTGTGTTAATTTATATACAAAGTAGATAAAATGTATTATAAAATGAGGAAATATTTGTGTTATAATAATTAACATATAAAGCATTATGCTTAGAAGTATAAGAATTTTAAATACAAAATATATTTGTCAGTGGGGGATAAAATGAAACGGCTGATTTGTTTAGCCTTAGCTTTTGTATTTTTTCTGACTACTTTTGCAATTCTCACACCTTGCGTAAATGAAAAAAAGAAATTGGAGAACGCTTCATTCATTTCTACGCAAATCAACACACTTGTCGAAAAATATGAGAGCAGGCAGGATACCCAAAACAGACTTATTGTTAATTCGAATAAGTTAAATGAAAGCTACGGTGCCGTGGCTGTAATAAAAGCACGCAATTTTCAGATTTTGCAGTTTGATTCTTTGCAAAAATGTGAAAGTGCAAAGCGTCAAATTGATAAGCTCGGCATAAGCTGCGAAAACGATTCGTTTGCATATGTTGAAGCGAGAAGCAAAGCACCGAGCAAAAAAGATATGTGGGCGATTAAAAATGTTCAGTCCGATGTTGCGAATGAATTTTTGTCGTCAAACGGAAGTTATAAAGAAGTTATTGTGGCTGTTATGGATACGGGAATAAATGCAAGCCATGAGCTTTTTAAAAACAGAATAGTTGAATGTAATAAAAATTTCAGCTCAACGGGTCAGCAAAATTGCAGCGATGATGATAACGGTCACGGAACGAGCGTTGCAGGTATCGTTGCGCTCAATACGCTTGATAATGTTAAAATCAAGCCGTACAAAACATTTGGCAGTGACGGCAAATGTACAAATTCGCAAATTATTGCGACGCTTAATTATATTTTGAGTGAAAAAAAGCTGCCTGATGTTATCAATATGAGCTTTAGTATTCAGTCGATTGCAAGCAGTATTACCCGTGATTCAATTACCCGTCAGCTAATTTCAAAAGGTGTAACCATAGTTACTTCTGCGGGTAACAAGGGCGTTAATGCTAAATATTATTATCCTGCAAATATCAGCGAAGTTATTACCGTTTCGGCTTCTAACAAGAAGAATGAAAAAGCAGATTTTTCAAACTACGGCAACTGCGTTGACCTTGCCGCTCCGGGAACAGGTATTTATACGAGTGACAAAGACGGAACATATACTTATCAAAACGGAACATCTTTTTCCGCTTCGTTTGTTTCAGCCGCCGCTGCTACTTTGCTTATGCAGGACGGTTCTCTCAACTGTTATCAGGTTGAAGATAGGCTTTGTAATGCTGCTGTACCAGTTTATAATCAAATTACGCAGTACGCATGGTGCGGTGCAGGTGTTGTTAATTTCAGCGGAATAATCTGCGGTACAAAAATTGAAGCACCTTCCTTTAGCGTTGACCAGGGAAAATATAACGAACCGTTTGAACTTGAGATTAAGTCAAATTCAGGCGAGAAAATTATGTATACGCTTGATAATACAATTCCTACCGCTAAAAACGGAATAGAATACACAAAGCCTATTGGAATTGATGATGACACGCATATTATTGCTGTTGCATATGAAGAAACGAAAAAGAGTATGTATACAGCTTCAACATATGAAATTGTATATAACGGTAAGGAAGCCGATTTTGAAGTGTCTGACGATGGCGTCCTAACTTCATATAACGGTGATAAAGCGAATATTACCGTTCCCGAAATAGTTGACGGAATTACAGTCAGGGCAGTAGGCGATAATGTATTTAACAGCAGCAGCCTTAAAAGCATTGTGCTTCCGTACACTGTTAAACGAATCGGCGTCAGCGCTTTTGCCAACAGTAAGCTTACTTCAATAACGGCTAACGGAGTTATCGATGTTGATGACGGTGCGTTTGAGGGTTGCGAATCACTTGTGAGTCTCAATATGCAATCGGTAAAAACCGTCGGCAACAGATGTTTTAAAAATTGTAAGTCGCTGACGGAAGTAGAGTTTGACCAAACTGTTTGCGAAATAGGCAATAATTCATTCTCGTTCACTTCGCTTTCTTCTGCGGAATTCCCTAATGTTGCTTCTGCCGCCTCGGCTTTTGAAGGCACAAAGATAGTCGTTGCCGATTTACCTTTGGTAAAGAGTACATATCGTACTTTTGCAGATTGCTCGCTTCTTGCAAGCGTAAATATGCCGAGCCTTGAAGATGTCGGCAATTTCACATTTTACGGCTGCACTTCGCTTAATAATATTGATTTGAGCGGCGTTAAATCGGTCGGCGTAAGTGCTTTTAAAAGTTCGGCAATAACTGCGGCTTCGCTTCCTGAGTGTGAATTTGTTGACAGGCAAGCCTTTTATGATTGTAAAAATATGACGAGCGTATCACTGCCTAAGCTTAAAACACTTTGCGACAATACTTTTTCGTATTGCTATAACCTTAAAAATATCAATATCGATAATTTGGAAAAATTTAGCGATGTAAACGAGCACTATTTTACAGACTGCATTTCGCTCACCGGTCTGTATTTGCCGCATTGCACAAATTTAGCCAATGTTTCTTGGTCGTCGAGTATGCTCAGTAACATTGCGTTTGGTACTAAACCGAAGCTTTCGTTTGTTTTTGCCCCTAATGCGGTTGAAGTGGCAGGTAGCAGTGATGCGCCGTTTGCATACAAATGCAGCAAGCTGAAATATGCTGTTTTGACGAGCGCTAAAGAAATTAATAATATTGAAAATATAAATTCAAGCGTTTGGTATCTTAACTCGTGTGCTCAAAGCTTGCCGAGTAAATCGCTTGATATAACCGTTGTTGCACCTGACAGCAGCGTTGCAATAAAATGGGCAAAGGCAAATGATGTTGATTTTGTTTTAAGCTCTCGGCTTGATTTGACTGCCGTTTCTTCAAGTGAACTTATATATGAAGCCGGCGGAAAAGAGTATAAATTGCCGGCAAAATATGTTAAATCGCTTTGGAATACGAAGTTAATAAATTCTCAAAGCGGGGAAAACACTGTTGCCGCACTCCTTGATTTTAACAATGATTCTACAATTAATGTTAAAGACTATGTGCTGATAAATAAAACATAAAAAGACAGTATAACAAAAAATGGGTTGCATCACAAAATCGTGAAACAACCCATTTTTTATATTTTTACTTATTTTCTACCTTTAAGCACCGGGGAGAGCGGTTTATAGATAAGCATTGAAACAAGCACGCTTATAAGTCCTTTAACAAAAGTAAACGGAAGGTTAAAAATAAAAAGTGCCTGCAAAATGCTTTTTGTTTTCGGCAAAATAAGTTGGTACATTTGAAGTACGGCAACCTCAGGGAAACCTAAAACATTATAATAAAGCGGATAGATAACAAAGTAGTTGAGCGGCACGCAAACTATCGCCATAACGAGAGAAGCGATGACGCCTGCAAGCATGGCTTTGCCTTTTGTTTTTTTGTGCTTATAAATAAGACCTGCTGTGAGCGAGAAAACTGCGCCGAGCAAAAAGTTTGACAGTTCGCCAACAAAACCGCTTTGACTTACTGCCAAATGAATTAAGTTTTTGAGCAGAGCGATAAGCACACCTGCAAGCGGACCGTAAGCAAATGCACCGATAAGCTCCGGCAAATCGGAAAAGTCGAGTTTAATAAAACTCGGCATTATGGGAATTGCAATTTCAATATATTGCAGTCCTACGGCAACGGCTGTAAGCATGGCAGTGCCTGTAATAAGCCTGATTTTTTTGTTTGTGTTTTCTTTCATTGTTTTCTCCTTTTTGGGCAAAAGAGAAGCCCCAACAAGTTTGTTGGGGCGTAAATGCTTTGACCTATGGCGGCAATAAATATATTTTTGTTTGCCTACCAAACATTTTCTCTCATCCGGACTTTAACCGTCGGTAACGGAATTTCACCGTTTCGGCCACCGCAGTGGTTCGCAGACTTTACTGCCGGTGAGGAATTGCACCTCGCCCTGAAATTGTTTGTGAATATATTATATGCTAATAAATAATAAATGTCAAATAGAATTTGACTTCAAAAAATGAAAAACGCAAAAAAACTGGCAAGGCTCGATGTCCTTGCCGGTTTATCAGTATATTATTTTATGAATTTGTCAATAGCTTCGTTAAGTTCTTCAAGCATTTCGGTGTTACCTTCCTCAACTGCGTGGACAATGCAGTGGTCAAGGTGGTCTTTAAGGATAACTTTGCCGGTGTTATTAAGCGCAGATTTAACCGCCGCAAGCTGAATGAGCACATCGGAGCAGTCCTCGCCGTTTTCAACCATCTGTTTGACCTTTTGAAGATGACCTATTGCCCGTGCAAGGCGGTTGGTAACTTCCTTTGTGTGTGCGTGGGAATGAGTATGAGTGTGTGAATGTTTGTGTTCACCCACATTTTGCGAAGTATTATTTTCTTTTTCGCTCATACTTTCACTCCTTTTAGTTAGATTTGTGCAAGTGCCTGTTCAATATCGGCAATTATGTCCTCACTGTCTTCAATGCCGCAACTGAAACGAACAAGGTCGGCGCTCACTCCGCATTCTTCAAGCTGGGCGTCGGTAAGCTGACGGTGAGTTGTTGAAGCGGGATGCAAACAGCAACTTCTTGCGTCTGCCACATGAGTAACGATAGCTGCAAGTTTAAGCGAATCCATAAACTTTGTTGCTGCAGCTCTGCCGCCTTTAATGCCGAAGCTTACAACACCGCAGGTGCCGTTTGGCATATATTTTTGTGCCTTGGCATATTGCTTGTCGGTTTTGAGCATTGGGCAGTTTACCCAAGTGATTTTGTCGTTGCCGCTGAGATACTCTGCCACCTTTTTCGCATTTTCACAGTGGCGTGCAACACGAAGATGGAGCGACTCTAAACCGACATTGAGCAAAAAGGCATCGTGAGGTGACGGAATAGAACCGAGGTCACGCATAAGCTGAACAGTAGCTTTTGTGATGTATGCACCCTTGCCGAAAGTGTCGGTATATGTTATGCCGTGATAACTTTCGTCCGGAGTTGTAAGACCCGGGAATTTATCGTTTTGCGTCCAGTCAAAATTGCCGCTGTCAACGATTACACCGCCAACTGTTGAAGCATGGCCCTCCATATATTTTGTTGTTGAATGAGTAACAATATCAGCGCCCCATTCAAAAACTCTGCAATTAATAGGCGTTGCAAAAGTGTTATCAACAATAAGAGGAACACCGTTTCTGTGAGCAACCTTGGCAAAACACTCGATGTCAAGAATGTCAAGGCTCGGATTAGAAATAGTTTCGCCGAAAACAGCCTTTGTGTTTGGTTTAAATGCAGCTTGAATTTCTTCTTCCGTAGCGTCCGGACTTACAAAAGTAAAGTCAATTCCGAGCTTGCGCAAAGTAACATTGAAAAGGTTGAATGTGCCGCCGTAAATTGCAGAAGAACTGACAATGTGGTCACCTGCGCCTGCAATGTTGAGCACAGCGTAAAAGTTTGCCGATTGACCGCTTGATGTGAGCATACCTGCAACGCCGCCCTCAAGCATTGTGATTTTTTCGGCAACTTTGTCATTTGTCGGGTTTTGAAGTCGAGAGTAGAAATATCCGCTCTTTTTTAAATCAAAGAGGTCACCCATTTCCTCGCTTGATTCATATTTGAAAGTTGTGCTTTGTACAATCGGAAAAACCCTCGGTTCGCCGGTTTTTGGGCGGTATGCGCCCTGTACGCAAATAGTTCCTTGTTTCATAATGTATAATATTTCCCTTATTTATATGTTTATATTTTGATTTTTGTAGGGGTCGGCGTCCTCGACGACCCGTTATCATTATTAGGCGGGCGGATGATATTCGCCCATACGAAAATTTTTATTAGCTAAACTTCTTTAAACTAATACTAATCTTCCAAAAAATGTTTCATAATGCTTGGACCGTGGTCAATGAAGTTGCCGGTTTGCTTTGCGGTTTCTTCATTAATTGTGTCAACACCGTCAATTTCATTGCCCTTATGATAAATAAGATAAGGCACAGGGTCACTTGCGTGAGTGCGTGTAACGATAGGTGTCGGATGGTCAGGCAAAATCATAATTTTGTAGTCGTCATATTTTTTAAGACCGTCAAAAAGAATAGGAAGAACTTTTTCGTCAATAAGTTCAATAGCTCTAACCTTATTTTCAGGCTCGTTTCTGTGACCGCATTCGTCAGGTGCTTCAAAGTGGATGTAAACAAGGTCGTTTCTCTCTAAGCAGTCAAGAGCCGCTTTTGCCTTGCCTTCAAAGTTGGTGTCAATATAACCGGTTGCACCCTCAACTTCGGCAACTTCCATTTTTGCGCAGCCGCCGATACCTTTAATAAGGTCAACGGCAGAAACAACAGCGCCTTTGATGCCGTAAATTTCTTCAAACGGTGAAAGAGCAGGTCTTTTGCCCTCGCCCCAAAGCCAGATTGAATTTGCAGGTCTTTTGCCTGCTTTCTTTCTTGCAATGTTAACAGGGTGGTCTTTGAGCAAATCGTAACTTTTTTTCATCATTTCAATAAGAGGTTTTGCATTTTCGCTTGTTGAAAGATATTCTGTAATAACCTTGCCTGTAATGTCGTGAGGAGGCGTCATTTTGCCAAGGTCGGTTGTGCCGTTATTCCAAATAAGGCAGTGACGGTAAGAAACACCCGGATAAAACTTGAATTCGTCGTTTCCAAGCTTTTCGTCAATGTATTTGATGAGAATTTCTG
This sequence comes from uncultured Eubacteriales bacterium, assembly GCA_900540235.1. Classification (GTDB taxonomy): domain Bacteria; phylum Bacillota; class Clostridia; order Oscillospirales; family Acutalibacteraceae; genus Eubacterium_R. Next base: position 14,062 of record UQEY01000035.1, on the reverse strand, counting down.
CTTCTTCGCTTGAAATATCGTCGGCGCAGTAATCCTCAATAGTCTTTTGCTCGTATGGAAGGTCGTCCTCGGAAAGAGTAACAAGATTTGTACGAAGCGATACATCAGTCGGCTTCATATCAATGCCGATAGATGCAGCTTCAAGCGGACTCCTGCCGGTGTAATACTTCATAGGGTCAAAGCCCAAAACGCTCATATTTGCAACATCGGAACCCGGCTTTAAACCGTCTGCCACTGTTTTGATAAGACCTACCTCGGCTCTTTTTGCAAGAAAGTCCATATTAGGCTTTTTTGCACACATCATAGGTGTTTTGCCGCCGAGTGCCGGTACGGGATAGTCAGCCATACCGTCGTATAAAACAACTACATATTTCATATTTTTTTCCTTTCAATATTGAAATCGCAGGGAGAAACAAGTTCTCCCACACGAAAAATATTTTATTTAAAGTAATTTACGCCGCTTTCAAAGATTTTCATATCCTTTTCAAACGGAACATTAGCGTAAAGGTTGTTGCCCTTTCTTTCAACATGACCCATTTTACCCAAAACTCTGCCGTCAGGAGATGTGATACCCTCAACTGCACAAACAGAACCGTTAGGGTTAAACGGCATATCGCTTACAGGGATACCGTCAATGTTGACATATTGAGTAGCAACCTGACCGTTTTCAATAAGCTTTTTCATAACTTCGTCGTTTGCAACAAATCTGCCCTCACCGTGGCTGATAGGTACTGCAAAAACATCGCCCGCAATTACGCTGCTAAACCAAGGAGATTTAACGCTTGTAACTCTTGTGTAAGCCATTGATGAAATATGCCTGCCGATTGTGTTGAATGTAAGGGTAGGGTCGTTTTCGTTGATTTCTTTAATTTCACCGTAAGGAACAAGACCGAGCTTGATAAGTGCTTGGAAACCGTTGCAGATGCCGAGCATCAAACCGTCACGGTTGTTGAGAAGTTTTGTAACCGCTTCCTTAACCTTTGGGTTTCTAAAGGTTGTTGCGATAAATTTACCCGAACCTTCCGGTTCGTCACCGCCGGAGAAACCGCCAGGAAGCATAATGATTTGTGACTTTTCAATCTCTTCTACCATTTTGTCGATTGTTTCGTTAATAGCTGAAGACGAAAGGTTGTTAACAACAAGAATATTAGCTTGTGCACCTGCTTTTTCAAATGCTCTTGCCGAGTCAACTTCGCAGTTAGTGCCCGGGAACGCAGGAATAAATACCTTTGGTTTGGCAACTTTGTTTTTGGCAACGAAAATTGAACGCTCTTTATAAAGCGGAATATCATACGGCATCTTAGCTTTCTTGCCTGAATCTGTAGCAAATACTTTTTCAAGCTTTGAACACCAAGCGCCGATGAGTTCGTCAACAGTTTGAACTTCACCGTCAATGATAAATACACCGTTGTCGTTTGTTTTGCCGAGAACTATGCCGTCATATGCGTTTTCATCTGCAAGTTCAACAACAAATGAAGCTTCCTTAGGGGCAAACAAAGTTTCTTTGTCAAGACCTTGGGCGAATGTGAAGCCGAACTTGTTACCGAATGCCATTTTGCATACGCAAGCGGCAGAACCGCCCTCTTTTATAACTGAAGCAGAAAGAATTTTACCGTTTCTTATGCCCTCGTATACGCTGACCATAAGAGCCATAGCCTTGTCATAATCAGGCAAACCGGTTTCCTCGTCAACAGGAAGTTCGAGGAGTTTAACTGTAGAATTGATACGCTTAAACTGAGCGGAAACAGTCTTTGAAGCTTCGCTCATACCAACCGCAAATGAAACAAGAGTAGGCGGAACATCAAGGTCGTTAAAGCTGCCGCTCATTGAGTCTTTACCGCCGATTGACGGGCACTTGTAACCAACCTGAGCGGTGAGTGCACCGAGAAGTGCGGCTGTAGGTTTGCCCCAACGGGACGGGGTATCATTAAGTCTTTCAAAATATTCTTGGAAAGTGAGTCTTGCCTGTGACGGGTCGCAACCGACAACTGCAAGTTTAGCAAGTGATTCCGAAACTGCGAAAGCGGCAGAGTGGAACGGTGACCAGCGTGAAAGCTTAGGAATAAAGCCATAAGCCATTACTGTTGCCGTGTCTGTTTCACCCTCAAGGAGAGGAATTTTTGCAACCATAGCTTCTTCAGGAGTAAGCTGATATTTGCCGGCGTATGGCATAAGTACGGTTGAAGCTCCGATTGATGAGTCAAATCTTTCAACAAGACCCTTTTGACTGCAAACTTCCAAACGGGAAAGGTTGGCTTTGAGCGCTTCTGAAAGTGAAAGGTCCGAAAGTACAACAGGCACTTGATTTCTGTAATTGTTGTTTTCGTCAACGGCGGTGATTTCAACATTAGCGTGCTGAGTTACACCGTTGGTGTTGAGGAAGTCACGGCTGAGGTCAACAATCTTGTCGCCTCTCCATGTCATTTCAAGTCTGTTTTCGTTTGTAACTATTGCAACAGGAGTAGCTTCAAGGTTTTCCTCGTTTGAAAGAGCAATAAACTTGTCAACATCGTTTTTGTCAAGCACAACTGCCATTCTTTCCTGCGATTCCGAAATGGCAAGTTCGGTACCGTCAAGACCGTCATATTTTTTAGGAACTTTGTCAAGGTCGATTTTAAGACCGTCTGCAAGTTCGCCGATAGCAACGGAAACGCCGCCTGCACCAAAGTCGTTGCAACGCTTAATCATCTTTGCTACCTCAGCCTTGCGGAACAAACGCTGAATTTTGCGCTCGGTAGGCGGATTACCTTTTTGCACTTCTGCGCCGCAGGTTTCGATTGATGACGAATTGTGAGCTTTTGATGAACCTGTCGCACCGCCGCAGCCGTCACGACCGGTTCTGCCGCCGAGAAGAACGATGATATCACCGTCCTGCGGACATTCTCTTTTAACATTATCTTTAGGTGAAGCACCGATAACAGCGCCGATTTCCATTCTTTTAGCTACATAGCCCTCATCGTAAAGCTCTGTAACCTGACCTGTTGCAAGACCTATCTGGTTGCCGTAGCTTGAATAACCTGCGGCAGCACCGGTTGTAATCTTGCTTTGAGGTAATTTTGCATCAAGTGTTTCTTCAAAAGGAGTAGTTGGGTCGCCGGAACCGGTAACACGCATAGCCTGATAAACATATGCTCTGCCTGAAAGCGGGTCACGAATAGCACCGCCGAGGCAGGTAGCCGCACCGCCGAAAGGCTCAATTTCAGTTGGGTGGTTGTGAGTTTCGTTTTTAAACTGAACGAGCCATTGCTCTGTTTTGCCGTCAATAACAACAGGCACTTCGATTGAACAAGCGTTAATTTCTTCGCTTTCGTCAAGGTTTGTAACATAGCCACGCTTTTTGAGCACCTTAGTGCCGATGCAAGCCATATCCATAAGGCAAACGATTTTATCTCTGTCGCCGTAAACTTCTTTTCTTATATCAAAATACTGTTCAAGCGCTTTGTTGATAGCTTCGGTATATTTGCCCTCGTCAATCTTGATTTCGTCAAGCTCGGTTGCAAAAGTGGTGTGGCGGCAGTGGTCCGACCAATAAGTGTCAATAACTTTAAGCTCTGTAAGGCTTGGGTTTCTGTTTTCGTCCTTGGCAAAATAATCTCTTACCCAGCAAAGGTCCGCAACACTCATGGCAAAACCCATTGACTGATGATAAGCCTTAATTTCGTCGTCGCTCATATTGATAAAACCGTCAATTCTTGCAATATCCGACGGAACATTCGACTTGATGTCGAGTGATTGAGGCATATCAAAAGAAGCAAGCCTTGATTCAACAGGGTTGATTATGTAATGCTTAATTTTTTCAAATTCTTCGTCGGTAATGTCGCCTTTAACAGCAATGATTTTGGCATACTGAACCATAGGTCTTTCACCTGCTGTAAGAAGCTGAATACATTGTGCTGCCGAATCGGCTCTTTGGTCATACTGACCCGGCAAAAATTCGGTTGCAAAATATCTGTAATCGTCAGGTATTGAAAGATTGGTGTAAACATTGTCGAGGTTAGGCTCGGACAAAATTTGCTTTACCGCAAGGTCAAATTCTTCCTCGCTCAAACCCTGAGCGTAATAACGATTTATCACCCTCAAATCTTCAAGCGTGCTAAGACCTACATTGTCACGCAAATCTGCAAGAGTTTGTCCCGCTTCAATGTCGTTTCCCTTTTTCTTTTCAACAAAAATACGAAAAACTTTTGACATATTATTGTTCTCCTTTGGTCATCATTAAAGAAATATCTTGATGTATATAATATACATTTCTATTTTAACACAAAGAAGTTCGTTTTCCTATAGTAAATTAATATTTTTATATAAAAAAATATGTTAAAAAAATCACAAAATTTAATAAAAGTTTACAAATCATATTCATTGTCACCACAATTTATGATATAATTGTTATTTGGAAAGATATGACACAGTGATTTTTACGCACTTTGTATAATACATAAAATATTTTAAAGGAGGAGAGAGAGATTTATAGTTTAAGCGATGATGAAGTTTACGAGGTTGAGTTTATGAACCTCGTTGTTGATAAAGCAGACGGACTTAAAGTAGTTGACTGCGACAGTCATTTCTGCGATTTTACCGGTGTACATATATCAAAAATCAAGCAAGGCAAACTCTTTTTGCACGATATAATTAAGCCGATTTACAGAGAAAATATAATGCAGGCTTTGTGCAGGAAAAATTCGCCTTATGTATATTTTGACGCCGAGTTTATAAACAAAAAGGGTGACGAAATTTTTATTCACTGTACCGGACAAAATTATGAAAATTCGAGTCTTTGCAAGCTTACTCTTGCAGATGTGTCAAAGTCGCAAAAGCTTCAGCAGCAGCTTCGCAACAAGGCAAAAGAGATGAATTATCTTATCGACCTTGTAACGGGCGGCGTGTGTTTGTTTAAGGTTACGAGTGATATGCATATTGAAGCGCAGTATCTTAATGAGGGTGCGTGCAGAATTTTCGGCACAACAAAGCAAGCTTATCACAAGCAGAGTTACAGGCTTGACGAACTTATTCATCCCGACGACAAAAGTATTGTTTTTCAGGCTATCGGCAAGGCTATGGCAACCGACGGCGAATGTGATTTGGAAATAAGAACCATCGTTCATAAAGGCGAGTACCGGTGGTGCAAATTTAACTGCGCAATACAAAAATATGACAGTGACAACACCCCGATTTTCCACGCAATGATAACCGATATTACCCAAATAAAAGAGGCTGAGGAAGAAGCGGATAAAATGAGGGATATGCTTGTTGAGATGTTCAAAAATCTTCCCGACCCAATCTTTTGTACGGACACGCAGGATGTTTGGCAACTTCAAATTGTCAGTGAAGATTTCATTAAATTTCTCGGTTTTTCACGCTCTCATATTTTTGAAGAACACAAGGGTAGGCTTGATGATTTTGTGAGCGACAGAGAAGCAAAATTTATTGAAGCCCAAATAAAAAAGCAGATAAATGAAGGCAAGAGTACAACCGTTTCACGCTACAGCGTAAGAACAAAATCGGGCAGGTTCCTTGTTGTTGAGGATAGGCGAAAGCTTGTTAAACAGGCGGACGGCTCGTATTCTATGATTTGCAGGCTTAAAAATGTGACAAATTCATATAGTGAAATGTTTTGACAAACTATCGTTTATCTTAGCGGGTCGTCGGGGACGCCGATCCCTACATCGTCTAAGGAAATTCCGTGTTTGAATAAACACTTCATTCCTTTATCCTCTTCCCCAAATACAGATTTTCGTAGGGATGGGGCTTGCTCCATCCGAACAGGTCTTACGGCATTCGTTTTATCAGCACTATTATAAACTATAATTCAAACCCTAAAAGTCGTCTTTTGACGGCTTTTTCTTTTTGTTCAAACAGTCTTTAGTGCACTTTTTTGTTTATTAATGAACAGGTTGGTGATTATAACCAAACAAATTGTTAAAATTTTGTGAATAATTACAAGCGGATATTTATTGAAATAATATGCAATAAATATTATAATTATTATGTATTATAATTTGGGAATATTATACCGTTTTCCAAGTTGGTTCAAGGCGAATAAAACAAAGGAGATTTTATGCTATGAAAAGAAAGAGCAAAAAAATGCTGAGTATTTTCCTTGCGGTTTTAATGGCTGTCACGGGAATAATGCCGGCGGTAAGCGCTTTTGCCGGTGACGGTGTTGAAGGTTATTGGGACATTGAGTTGTTCTATAAAGACACCGACACAATGGTTCCGTCATATGTTGACGAAACGGCAGAAGAAAAGCAGGTCTATGTTCAAACTATGAAGGAGGGTGAAAAGCTCAACCTTACATATAAGCTCATAGACACCAATATGCCGGACAACGGCTATATCAAATGGTACAGCGATATGCCGACTTTGGTTGATGTTGACCAAAACGGTACCGTTAAGGCTTTCGACTCGTCAAAGGGTGCGGTTATTCACGCATGGATAGACAACGAGGTTAAGCCTATTCCGCTTGTTGGTAAAATTATGGCAACGGTGCTTGAAAAGGCGCTTTTCAACGATAAAGTTGATGTTGACACAATGGATACCGAAGCAATCATTGATATTGTTGAAGCCGCATTCGGTTCAGATTCACCTATTGCAGGTTGGATAGATTCATATAAGGGCCAACTTATTGATTCCCTTCGTGAATATCTAAACAATATTAACTCTGTTATCCATGTTGCGCTTTATGACAAGAATGGCACTGAACTTGACAATGATTCGCTTCGTATCAATATTGTTAAGAATGACGAATGGTATTCAAATTTCCTTCCGAACGGTACGCACATTACTAATAAATCGCAAATACCTACCACTGTGGCAGTCGGCTCAACAGTTCAGCTTTCTGCTATCACAACACCGGTAAGGCTTCACTTCGGCACGGTATATTCTGTTAAGAGTTCTTCAATCTTTACTCAGGGTAAAGTTGTTGCAACAGTTAACGACAGCGGTCTTGTAACATTTAAGAATAAAGGTACCGTTACAATTATGGTATCACCCGATTCGGACGATGTTATCAACGGTATTTTAGGTCTTGTTAATAAGTTTTACGAAGTTAACGGTACTCTTGATACCGACAAGATTGCAGGTATTCTTATTGATTATATCGGCATTGATATAAATCGTGAAGTTCTTGCGGCAATTCTTGATGTGTGCTTTGCAATTAAGGATATTGTGGGCGATACCGCTGACCCGGTTCAGCTTACCGCAACTGCCATTAAGATTATCAGTAACCTTATTCTTCAGTTTGTATATAACGATACAATTACTTTTGAAGTTGTTGATTCTCAGCCACTTGAGAGTTTTGATATTGAAGGCGCTAATACAGTTCAGGAAGGTTCGCAAATTCAGCTTTCTTTAACGAATATTAAGCCTACCGCAGGTGACACTTCGGATATTATTTGGACTTCGTCAAATCCTGAAGTTGCATATGTCGACCCAAAGACCGGTACAATAACCGGTAGAGATGCAGGCGGTTCGCTTGGTAATATTTCTACTCAAAAATGTACAATTACCGCAACTTCTGCAGCTAACGGGGTATCGAAAGATGTTGAACTTACGGTTACGGGTAAAACGGGTAAATATTTGTCCGATGTTGAAATTACCGGTAAAAATTATCTCGAAATGGGGCAGGAAACGGACCTTAGCTACACTGTTTATCCAAAGCGTGTTGCACAAAGCGACAACCTTTACATCACTTGGGGTATGGTAACGGGTGAAGATGAAGAAGGCAACACGACCTATTCTTGGGCAACAGACGAAACTCCGGCAACAGACGGTTTGGGTCAAATTGACAGCAAAGGTCATTATTCGCTGCTTTCAGGCGGTAACTCAACCGTAGTTGTTAAGGCTCAAACGGGTTACTACCTTTCAAACGGTAATTTTTATGAAATTTCTTCTTATATAGCTACTTATGATATGTCAAACGGTATTCCGGTTGAAAATATCAAAATTTCCGTTGACAGTGCACTCGGTATTGCAAGCAAGATTAACAAGAGCACAGATGTTAATGTTGCAGGAACAGACTATACATATGTATCTGTTAATGCCGGCACTCAGTATGCAGGTTTAGGTGCTCAGCTTTCGGCAACGGTTGAGCCTGAAAATGCTTCAAACAAAACCCTTACTTGGGTAGTTGATAACAGTTATTATTCAACTGCACTTTCAAATGAAACTCATACTGCTAAAATCACTCAAAATGCCGCTCACGAAAATGCGGACACATTTAATGTTTATGCGGTTTCGGCAGACGGAAAAATTAAGTCTAACGAAATAACCGTAACGGTTGCTAAAAATAATGCGTCATCAAATGTTATTGACCAAGAAGCTATTGAAGTTACAAAAGGCAAAACAGCAGACGCAACTCATACATTAAAATTCAGCGGTGCTGACGGTACATATTCAGCTTGCTACAAATGTAATTGGTATTCAAGTGATGAAAATGTATTTACTGTTTCTCCTAAAAATAATGATAACCGTGACGCAACAATCACCGGTGTTGATGTAGGTACAGCTACGCTTTACTGCGTATCTGCCGACGGCGGTATTGTTGACAGTGTTGAAGTTACTGTTTATCCTGACAAGGAATACCTTGCAAATATTGTTTCTCTTTGCGACCAAACAGTTGTAAGGCGTACTAAAGAAAACAGAAAGTTATATAATCAGTATTCCGGTAAGCTTGACCTTGCGTACTATGTTCTTTACGATTCGCCTATGGCAAGTCAGGACACTTGTGACACTTACGCTCAGGAACTTCTTTATTCTTTCTACAAAATCGGCGGCTTTGTCGGTATTTTAGGCGTTGATATTCTTGGCACGAGGTCAACTTTGCTTGAAACAAATCATGTAACGGTTAATGTTTCAACGGCAAAACCTTATACAAGTTACAAATATGATTTTGATATGAAGCTCACGCCTGCGAATGCTATGTATAACAGCATTAATTGGACTTCGTCAAATCCTGATATTACAGTTGACAAAAACGGTATTTGTCGCCCTAAATCAAATAAAGCTTGCTCGTCAATTATTACTTGTACAGTTACAGACTATATGGGCACTAAAATGAGTGCAAATGCATTCATCACTTTTGCAAATATTCCTGCAACAGGTGTTTCACTTGATACAGACGCAATCGAAGGCGGCAAGATTGGCGAAACTCAAACTCTTAAAGCAACAGTTACTCCTAAGGGTACAGTAGGTATCGGTGCAAGCTGTACCGATGTTTATTGGTATTCAAGCGATGAAAACATTGCAACAGTTGACCAAAACGGTGTTGTTACATTTAAAGAGGGCGGCGAATGCGTAATCACTTGCCAAACTTATGACGGTGCTTATGAAGCAAAATGCAATGTTAATGTTGTAACTAACTACACCGCTCTTGAAAATCTCGTTAAATCATATAACGACCAACAGCTTAACGAAGTAAACTACTTCCCTGAAAGCTGGGAAACATTCACTGCCGCTATGCAAAAGGCTCAGGCTATGATTGATGCAAACAACAGCTCCCAGGCTAAGGTTGACGCAATGGTAGCAGAACTTCAGGATGCATTTAACGGACTTCAAAAATACAACTATATCCAAAAAATAGAACTTTATCTTGACGGTGAACCTACTAAGGAGTTCTATCAGTATGACCTCAGTCTTCTTAAAGAGGGCGTAAGTTATAAAAATGCAGTACTTGACCTTAATGTAAGGCTTTATCCTAACAACGGTTCTTACAAGTCGGTTACTTGGCAATCATCAAATGAACTTATCAGCGTAAGCGAGGACGGTAAGTGTACTCCTACAAAGAATGAATCTTGTTACGGCTTAATTACCTGTACGGTTGAGGACCACTTCGGCAATAAGTATCAGGATACTGTTTGGGTATCATATGCATTCAACCCTGTAACTGCGGTTGAAGTCAGCCCAACAAGCGTATCGGGCGCTATCGGAACAACTGCGCAGCTTTCAAAAACTATTAAACCTGAGGGTACATCGCTTACTCATATCGGTTCGGCAAGCATTAAAGATGTTTACTGGGAATCAGACGATGAAAATATCGCAACAGTTGATGAAAACGGTCTTGTAACATTCGTTTCAGCCGGCGCAACAACAGTTCGTTGCGTATCATATGACGGCGGTATTTTCGGTGAATGCCATGTTTCATCAGACGGTGACCGTACCGCTCTTAAAAAAGCAGTTGAAGATTATAAGGATGTTGACTATAAAGACTATGCATACGATTACGGTCAAACATTTAAGGCGGCTTATGAAGATGCGGTAAATGCTCTTACAGATGACACTCTTACTCAGGCAAAGATTGACGAAATTGCAGAAACTCTTGTTAATGCTTATACCCAAATGGCAGAGCATCCTTATATTCATGTAACAGATGCAAGCATTGCTTACAAGACTTATGCTAAACCGCTTGTAGGCAGCTACGGTGAAAAGGAAAGCGGCACTGTAAGCGACAATTCAGTTTCCGTTAACCTTTCAAACAGCGATTATTCAAACTATAATGATTATAATAAGATAGAGCTTACAGCAAGCGCTTTGCCGCTCGGTGCTATGTATAAAACTTCTGTTTTGAGCGTTGTTGATTCAAATGGAGTTAACACTTCAATAAGCGACCAAACAATCACCGTTCAGCCAAAGAGCAGAAACAGCGGCGGTTGGGCACAGGTTAAGGTTTCATACACCGACGAATACGACAGAGTATTTGAAAAGACGATTAATGTTACACTCAGTGACAAGATCGCAACCGGTTTTGACATTAAAGAATCAGCGCTTACATATTATGTAAACGACCCTGAAACACAAATTGAATACACACTTTCAGGCTCACCTGAATTTAACAAGATTACTTGGACTTCAAGTAACGAAAATGTGGTTAAAGTTTCAAGCGAAGGTAAGCTTACATTTGTTGAAAAGGGTGAAGCAACAATCACCGCAAAAACATTTGACGGTGGCTTTACCGACAAAGTTAAGATTACCGTTCTTACCGACTTCAGTGCTCTTGCCGCAAAGCAAAATAAGTATAACGAACTTATTGAAAGTGTTAAAGATTCATACACTTACACAAAGGACAGTCTTACAGCTCTCAGCACCGCTGTTGCGGAAGCTAAGACTATGATTGATGACGGCAAAGCTACTCAGGCTGAAGCTGATGCAATGCTTCAAAAACTTAATGACGCTTACGACGCACTCATTCTTTATGTTCCGACAACCGGTGTTGAAATCGGTTATTATGAAGAAGACGGCGTAACAAACCCTAACCCGGGATACTACCGTTTCACAGGTTCGTTTTTAAACGGAAAAACAATCAGCCTTAAAGCTAACGAGTTACCTGAAAATTCAGTATATTCAAAGGCTGAATGGACTTCATCAAATGAAAATGTAACAGTAAGTGAAAGCGGTGTTGTTACAAACAATACCGGCACGGCTCAGTCGGCAGAAATCACTTGCACACTTACTAATGAAAAGGGCGGTACCTGCTCATCAACAGTAACGGTTACATTTGTAAGATACGGTGTAACAGGTTTGAGTTTTGCAGATGAAAAAGTATTCGGCGCTCCTGCTCAAACAGCTACTCTTTCACCTAAGTTTGAACTCGGCGGCAATGTTTCTGTAATTAAAGACTGCACATATAAGTCTGACGATGAAAACATTGCAAAAGTTGACGAAAACGGTGTTGTAACATTTATCACTCAGGGCAGCACAACCATCACTGCTACTGCTAAAGACGGTGGCTACACTGCAACAATTACAGCGTACACCACTTGGGACACAACAGCGCTCAAAGCCGCTATTGACGAAGCAAATAAGATTACAGTTACAGATTATGCTGTGTCATATGCAAATACATTCTCGGCTGCTCTTGAAAAAGCAAACGAAGTTTATGCAAATATGACTGCTTCTCAGGCAGAGATTGATGCTGCTTGTATGGCTCTTACAGAGGCTGCAAACAACCTTGAGGGTCACGAGTTTATCACTCCTGTTATCAATATTAAAAACGGTGATACCGTTCTTGAAGAAACGGCACTTGTTCAGGTTCCTGAGGATACACAGTCAGCAACACTCAGCCTTGCGCTTAACGACGGCGCTATGGTTAAGTCTGTAAACATTGCTTCAAGCGAGGAAAACAATGCTACCGCTTCTGTAAACGGCAACAATGTTACAATCATCAAAACCGGTGAAACCGGCAGCTTAAAACTTACGGTTACAGTTGTTGACGATTGGGACAGAGAGATTACAAAGACTTACACATTAAATGTAATTAATGTTGTTATCCCTGTAACTTCACTTGTTCTTACAGTTGACGGTACTGCAGTAACCGGCAGCAATATGACGGTAAGCGCAGGCGGCAGATACACGAAGTTTAACGGTGTTCAAATCGGCTATATCCCAACTCCTGCCGATGCCAACGCAATCACTTCCGTTAGCTACAAACTTTCAAACACAACTATGTTTGCAATCGACGGCAACGGCAAGGTTACACTTACCAGCCTTGGAAAGATTTCATCAGTTTCTCAACTTTCAACAACAGTTACGGTAACTGTTACAAACGCAGACGGCTCAACTGCCGAAGCGCATTTTGATTTATTAGTAACCAGAGCATAATAGGAGGCACAAATGAATAAGAAAATTAAAAAGGGCTTATCGGTGCTTCTTGCGACTGTATTGGCAATCGGCTGTCTTTCGGCAGCCGTTGCCTACGGCAGTGATTCGGTAGCTATTGATGAGGTGAATTTCCCTGACGCTAATTTCAGGCAATACATTTTGGACACAAAAGATTTGGACGGCAACCGTTACCTCAGCGCAAGCGAAAGAAATATTACTATGATGAGCGTTACCGAAGATAACGAGATTAAAACGCTCAAAGGTATTGAAAATTTTACAAACCTTAAAATTCTTCGTTGCAGTAATATCGGTCTTGAACAGCTTGATGTTTCGGCGTTGACCGAACTTACGGCGCTTACCTGTATGGGCAATCAGCTTACTGCTCTTGACCTTTTCAATAACGGCAAGCTTCAGAGGGTTAACTGCTCCGATAATTCTTTGACATCTCTCAGGCTTTTATCGTCGTCACTTACTCAGCTTGACTGCTATGCAAACAATCTTAAAACTCTTGATTTAAGCTTAGTTTCATCGCTTCAAAAACTCAGATGTGACCAAAACGAGCTTACCTCTCTTGACTTGACGAGCAATCCGCAGCTTGTTGACCTTAACTGTACATATAACCACTTAACCGACCTTAATCTCAGCAAAAATACCGAACTTACCGATGTAACAAACGCTATGATTGGTGAGCAAACCATTGAGTTAAAGGCAACTTTTGACGGTCCTATGATTGTTGTTCCGTTTACAGAGCATAACCTTGATTCTTCAAATTATGTTTCAAGTTCGCTTGAAGATTACGGCGACGGTGCAGGCTTCACTTATGACAGGTTTGTTGCATACGATGTTAGCGAAATTGATAACGGCATCACATATTATTGCAGTACCAAACTTGAGGGAAGCGAAAATATGAAAGTTGATGTCACTGTTTCAAGAGATTTCCGCCAGGTTAATTTCTACTCAAACTCTGACTGTAAAGACCTTATCGGCAAAGCGTTTGCAAAGGACGGCGGTACGGTTAAGGCTCCTGAAATAACTAACCCACCGCAGTGCAAGGTTCTTGATACTTGGAGCGATTCGCTTAGCAATGTGACGGAAGATAAGAATATTTACGCTAATTGGAAAGACAATCACAATTATGCGCTTACTTCCTTTGCCGGCGATACCGCAACTGTTAAATGCTCCGCTTGCGGCGACAGCTTCACGCTAAGCTTTATTGACGCAGTCAACTCAAAGACCGGTGATGAAAAGTACAACAAGTTCCTTGATGTAACCGGTGACGGCGTAATCAACGCAAAAGACTTTTCAAAGCTTAACAAAATGAAATAACCATTAAATCATGAAAACGCATCTCTTTTGAGGTGCGTTTTTGCGTATAAATTATAGTTTATAATCGGTTGACGGCTTTCAGCCACATTGTAGTTTTTCTCTCCCTCAGTCAACAAAGTTGACAGCTCCCTCATCAGATGGAGCC
>UQEY01000034.1 GCA_900540235.1 uncultured Eubacteriales bacterium | reverse complement strand
TGGCGGCTTCGCCGTCGATAGGAGAGAAACCTATATTAAGATAAACAATAATTTAAAATAATACTAAAAACTATTAAAACAAAAAAGACTGCCGATTACTCAGCAGTCTTTAAAAGATTTGCAGTATTAAGATTAAGCCTTAGCTTCTTCTTCGCCCTTCTTTTCTTTAAGAAGAACAAATTTTTCCATAGGGAAGAGAACTACCATCTGTACAAAACCTGCAGCCAAACCTGCAATAGTTCTTGCAAGACCGTTGAGCCAAGCCCAAGGAGCCTTTGCGATAACACCAACGAGCCAACCCTGGAACCAAGTTGAGAAGAGGATGAGCGCAATCATAAGTACAATGTAGATAGCGAAGTTGTACCAAGGTGCGTCAGACTTAAATGTTGTCTTCTTATTCTGATAGAAACCGTAAATGTTAGCAATAAGGTTTGAAAGGAAGAAAGGAAGAAGATAACCCCAAGTAACAACACCGTCAACAACATACTTAGCAATCTGCTTAGCACCCTGTGCTGTAGTAGCGTCAAAGATTACATCCGGCTTGAAAATACCCTGAAGGAAAGTCGGAAGTGTAGCTGTTACGCTGTCAAAAATGAGTGGGAGAACATTTGCAAGAACAAGCTGGATGATTGTTACAAGTCCTGAAACAACGAGGAACTTAACAAGCTGCCAAACAGTCTTGATAAATGAACCCTTTTCTGCAGCGGCATTATCAATACCGCCAAGGCTGAATTTTTTCTTTTCGTCTGCCATAATTTTACTCCTTTAATGTAAAAAAATTAATAAGTCTTTAACATTATAGCAATAAATAGACTTTATTGCAATATATTTTTTATTTTTTACGAAAATAATAAGCCAAGCGCTGCCGTGCCTGAAATTGCGTGAATAATTGCAATAACCGCCCAAACAATAAGAGCCACAAGACCTACAACAACAGCAAGAAGCAGTATAACAATAAGAATTAAGATAAGGAGCACAAGCGGACCTTTTTTACTTTTCTTAACAGGGTCGTTAAACTCTTTTTGCTTAAATACTTCTTTAGGCGCAGGGTTCTCATCGTCATAAAGCGGATAAAGAGGAAGCGAAGCTTCTGCGTCGCAGTAACCCGGATTCCAAAGAAGCGGCTCAACGAGTGAACGAACGCTTGTAGCACCTTTAAGAAATTTACCTATCTTTAAATGAATTGTGTCAAGGAATGAATCGATTACATTAAGCAAACCGCAGGTAATCTTGTATTCTCTTGTTTCAGGGCCGTATGGTGAGTCACCGCAGTAAAGATTTTGTACAAGTTCAAGAATGAAATCAACAACTTTGTTGTCGGCGATATCTGCAATGTCGGCTTTTTTAAGCCCGCTTTCTTTTTTGCAAAGTTTCCAAGCTTTTTTGAATGTAAGCTTGTTGAGCCATTTGCCGATAGGTTTAATAAGCCAAGCAAGCTTTTTAACTTTTTCGCCCGGAATTGAAAATGCGTCTGTCATTTCGGCAAGACGGTCAATGTCGTTGCCCATTGCCCAAACGATTTCGCCAATCATACCAAAGAAGAAGCCTTTCATATATTCGTCAAAAGGCTTGCCGTTTGTGTCAAGACCCGGAACATCTTTAATCATAACGGTTTCAACATCAACTTTGCCGTGCTTTGGGTCAAGCGTTACATTACGCATAGTTGGAGGGCAACCAACCATAGCACCGCAGGCAATGTCATAAAATGTGTTGCCCTTGTCTGTTACAACATAGCTGATATCGTGAATGTGGGTATGACCCGTAAGCATACAGGAAAGACCTGCGTCGGCAAAAATCTGCCTTGTTGTTTCATGATTTCTCTGCATATCCCCTTTGCCGATAATAGCGTAGAAAGGTGACGGTGCAATCATAGGATGATGGGTCATGGCAACAACAAATTGGTCGTTTTTCTTGGCATCTTCAAGCTGTTCCATTATCCAGTTCATACAGTCGTCGGAAAAACCTGAACCACTTTCACCCTCGGGTTTATAGTTAGTGTCGTCGTTAAGAGCGAAAAGACGGTAGCCCGGTGCAAGCTGAACAACATAGCTCATAGAATCGGGATGAGTTGCAATGGCTTCGTTCGGACCGAATTCGTAGTACATATCCCACAAATCGTGCCTGTCCTCAACAGCAGGAACTTCAATCTGCTTGTCGCCGTCATAACCGTTTGCAACGCCACGGTCACGGAAGTCGTGGGTAGCTGTGATTACATAAACCCTCTTGCCTCGCTTTTTAAGGTCACGAAGCATTTCGATAAATTCCTTGTGTGATTCAATTTCACCGTCACGAGTAGTGTCACCTGCAAGAACAACAATGTCGGTTGACTTGTCCTCGCAAAGCATATCAAAACCCGCTTTGATTACAAGGTCGGTATCTTTAATAACTTTTTGTGATTTTGATTCGGCTTTTTCGTAAGCTTTACCGCTTGTGCCGACTTTTCTTGAATAATAATGAGTATCGGTTATAAATTGAATTTTGAGAGGCTCGTTATTACTGCCGTAAATTTTATTTCCCATTTTTCACTCCTGTTTTTCTTTAATTTCAAGTATACCCGATTTAACATCATTACCAAATGTAAATTCAAGGCTTCCTTTGTTTCTTTGGGCAAATTCAATTTCTTTTCCGTCAAGCAGAGCAACATAATCTGCCTTGTCACTGAGGGTAACAATCATAGTGTATTTGTCACAGTTGCCGAAATATTTGAATTTGATTTCTGCGCTTGTGTTTGTAGTTTTCTGATAGTCTGTCCAAACATCAAAACCTGTTGTAACAGTCTGCGGTTTGTAGTAAGCGTTTGCCCAAATGCAAATAGGAGCGGAAAGACCGCCGAAATTGTGGAACCAACCGCCACGCCTTGTTGCAATGCCGAAACATTCATAGGTGTTATATGTAAAATCGGTTTCATCTTTCCACATATCAAGCGCAAGATTTGCAATGTCAAAAGCAAAGTCGGCTTCGCCGTTATCAAGCATTGTTTTCCAAATGAACCACTGGTGGCTCATCCAAACATTGCCGTTCCAATAACCGTCGTCAAAGTAATATGATGCACTCATATCAACTGCGGAAACACCTGCGGCAGACCACATTTCCTTAGGGTTTTTGATATGCTCAAGAAGCCTTTGCTTTCTTTCACCTTCAACTGCGCCTGCAACGATAGGGTAAACACCGTCCATACCCTTGTTGAAGTTTTCGCCGTTTTCGGTTCTCATAATACCTTTAACATTTCCGTTTTCGTCATATTCGGTGTAGCCGAAATATCTGCTTTCTTCATCCCATGCAAGGTCGTTGAGCGCCTTGGTTGAATATTCGATATCTTCATCATAAACTTTGATGTCGTCAAATCTTTGAAGCGAATCGGCAACCATTTTCATAATCTTGCCCGCACGGATAATCTGCGCTGTAGAAAGGCAAGGGCAAGTGTATTTTTGAGAATATCTTTTCATCATCTCAACCTGCGCCGGATAGTCGTCCATACCGCAGTGAGAATACCAGTAGTCATATGTTGTAAGAAGACCGTTGTTAAACTTGGCAACGGTTGACTTGTGAGTTCTGCCTCGTAAAAATTCATAATAAAGCTTAGCTTTGTCATAAAGGAATGCAAGACTTTCTTTATCGTTTGTACGCTTCAAAAGTTCAAGATATTCCACAAACTGAGTAGGAACGAGCGAACCGTGAAGAAGGAAACAAAAGTCCTTGTTTGTATCGTCGCAAAAATACATATCAAGCGCATATTGGCAAAGCTTAGGTGAAAACTCGAGCAAGCCCATACCGATAAAACCGCTGTCCCAAGTGTAAAAACTGTCCCATCTCTTGCCCGGTGTGTGGTGAATGACATTTTCACCGTGGCGATAAACAGGGTAAACAACATTTGTTAAAAGAGTAGATTTGAGTATCTCGGTTGAAAGGGTATACTTTTTACCTGCTTCGTTAAAGTTTGCAGGCTCACTGCCTTTCTTTGCGTTTTGATAAATAGCTTCGTATTCTTCGTTTGAAAGCTGCTTTGGCTCAGACTGAGAAAGCATAACATATTCAATGTGAGAAGTGTTAGGCTCAATGAAGATTGACTTTACAAGCGAGTTGTGGAAAAAACCGTCGTCGCTGTGTTTTCTTTGGAAAGAGCCGGAGAAAGTTTCTCTAAGATCGTCATAAGTGTGGTCACCGTTTGAAAGTCTGTTGATAAGCGCATCTTCAAGGCAACCCGAATCAAGCTTCCTCTCACGGGTGTTCTTGTTGTTTGTAAGAATATAAAACGGTTTGTCAATGCAGTCATAAGTAAGCTTTGTAATATGACCTTTTTCAAGCACTTTTGTTTCGATTTCAGGCATATAAGGCTGAGGCTTGTTTTCACATTTGATTTCGTCTTTTTTGCTTTGCTCAACTACGCATAAAAAGTCAAGCTCAATTCCGGCAGTGCCGAGGCTTTCAAGAGTGAAACTCTGCATATACGGAATGTAAGCTATTGCAAGTTCGTCGCTGTGAGGAAATGCAACTTTAGTACCGTTCATATCAAATTCGGCGTCGCCGTCTGTAGCACTTTTGTATCTTACTGCGATAACAGGGTCTTTAATATCGTTTTCCTCAAAAGAGTAAGAAACTTTGTCACCCTTAACGCAACCGAAAGGCTGAAGATTTAAAAAGTGAACATGGTAGTTTTCGCATCTGTCGCCGAGACCTTTGCCAAGGTAAAAGTCTTTATCCGCAAACATTCCCTTAAACATACCGTCAGGATTTTCCTCATCCCACGGTCTGTCAACTGCATAAGTATAGTCAACATAGTCGTTTGCGGTTTTGAGTATAGCACCGTTCGGTACACTCACTTCACAGTATGTCGGGTGAGGAAATTCAAGAGATGCAAATATATTCAAAATACAGTTTTGAGAAAGAGAAGTGTTATTAAAAATCTCACACCTCATAAGGTATGCGTCATCATCTGCTTTTGAAAAAGAAATGTCGGCATAAACCTGATCTTTCCACATAAGCTCGTATCTGTAAGAGTAAAATGTGTAGTCGTTTTTGCAACTCCACAAATGGTAGTTTGACGGTACCGTAACATTAGGCACAGGCGTCGAACTGTTCCAAAGGGTAGGGTGGATAGAAAAATCGTATCTTGCACCCTTGTCTGCAAGTTCTTTAATTATTTTTGAAATGCCCATATATTTTTTTGAGTACGGACCCCAAACAGGCATTTTAATTTTGTTTTCTGTCATAAAAAACTCCTTTCTTAATTACTAAATAATTCACATTTCATTATCTGCTATTTAATAAATTTTGTCAATACCTATTTTTATATGTCAAAAATATAAATATCTTTGTTGACAAATAGACTGTTTCAATGTATTATATCTACAATAAACGCTTTTTATCGGAGGAGAATGTATGAACACAGAAATAGATTTGCAAAAAATGTTAAAGCTTGTGCTTAAAAAGTGGAAGCTTGTGGTCGTTTTTTGCGTTATAGGTGCTCTTGCAGTTTATGTTTATGCCGCTAATTTTGCAAGTCAAACATATTCATCAAGCGTTAAGTTTTTCGTATATGCAGTTGAAACCCAGCAGGAACTTTCCGATTCAACTCAGTCAAGAAATGCGGCAAGTAATACAAGCAAAATGAACTATGCCATGCAGATGATGGAAACTTATACCGAGATGTTTAATACTAACGAGTTCAGCAAAAAAGCAGCGCAGGAACTTAACGATGAGTATTCAACAAATTATACATATAAAGATATCAAAAAAGCTCTTTCTATCACAACTAAGGAAGACACGGCTATTATGATTATGACGGTTACAACTAATGACAGCGCAACTGCTTATCAAATTGCCCATCAGCTTGAAAAAACCGTTCCTGAAGTTATGGAAACAAAAAATAACGGTCTTCTTAACGCTTCGGTTGAAGATGCGGCTATTGAAGCTTCCGCTGCCAACGGTATGGGTGTTGTGCAAAAAACTCTTATCGGATTTATTGCAGGTGCGGTTATTGCCATTGCTTATATCATTTTGCGTGACCTTCTTGATGTTCGCATTAAGTCAAGCGAGGGTCTTACCGACAGGTACAATATTCCGGTTCTCGGCACAATACCTGAATTTGAAATTAATTCTAAAAAGCAGAAAAAGCGTAACGAAAAGGAGGGAGCATAAATGGCTAAGAAAAGAGAAAAAAAGATTTCATCCCGTTCCTCCCGTATGCTTATTGACGACGCTCAAATTCCGGCTGATTTAAAGTTCAGAATTGAGGAGTCATATAAAACTATCAGAGCAAATATTATGTTTTCGGTAGTTAAAAAAGGTTGTAAAGTTATTGTTGTTTCTTCTTCTCTTCCGAGCGAAGGCAAAACAACTACCACCGTTAACCTTGCCGCTACCATTTCTCAGGCTGACCAAAGAGTGCTTCTTATTGATGCTGACCTTCGTAAGCCTAAGATTCATCAGTATTTCTCGCTTCCGAACGCTCCGGGTCTTACAAATTACTTGAGCGATACTATTTCAGGCAAGCATAAAACCGATATTTTCGGCATTATGCACCCTACTAAGTATGAAAATCTTTCGCT
Organism: uncultured Eubacteriales bacterium; assembly: GCA_900540235.1. Taxonomy (GTDB): domain Bacteria; phylum Bacillota; class Clostridia; order Oscillospirales; family Acutalibacteraceae; genus Eubacterium_R. The sequence goes on along the minus strand of UQEY01000034.1, from coordinate 14,405 downwards.
TATCTGTGCCGGCAATATCCCGCCTAATCCGGCCGAACTTCTCGGCTCCGATTTTATGAAAGACTTTTTAAACAGCGTAAGTAAAGATTTTGACTATATCATTATTGATACTCCGCCGCTTAATGTCGTTTCCGACGCTCTTCCGCTTATCCGCCAGTCAGACGGTATCGTTCTTGTGGTTCGTAACAACCAAACCACACATCCTGAACTTCAAAAGGCGCTTTCTTCCCTTGAATTTATTGACGCAAAGATTTTAGGCTTCGTTGTTAACTTTGTTGAATCTAAAGCAGGTAAGGGCGGCGACACTCCGTATAATTCATATAACTACAGTGGCTACGGTTCAAGAGGCAGAGGTTATTACGGCTACTACGGCTACGGCGATTATCGTGGCTACGATTACGGACGATACGACCCGAGATATTAATTTTTAGGTGTGATAAGATGATAGAAAATCTTGTTGATGTACACAGCCATATATTACCGGGTATTGACGACGGTTCACCCGATGTTGAAACAAGTCTTAAAATGATTGAAGCTTTGCAGTCGCAGGGCGCAAGGGCGATTGTATTAACTCCGCACTATTATTCCGATTCAATCAGTTATGAAGATTTTGTTGCAAGGCGTGACAATGCGCTTCATCTTCTTGAAAAGTCATTGCCGCCGGGAAGCCCTAAACTCATACCTGCAGCCGAGGTTTACATAACAAAATATCTTTTGAACAATTCCAATCTTGACGCTCTTAAAATCGGTAATACCGATTATGCACTTATTGAGCATCCTTTCAGTTGTGATTTTTCGCAGGAAATTTATGACAGGCTTTTGAGTCTTAATTATGATTATGGAATTAAGCCTATTTTGGCTCATATTGAAAGGTATCCGGCTTTTATGGACGACGGCGATTTGCTTGACAGTTATATTGAAATGGGCTGCATTGCTCAGGTTAATATCAGCTCATTTGTTGATTCTTCCCGTTCGCTCAGGAAAAAGCTATTCAAATATCTTGAAAGCGGACGAATTCATCTTATCGGTACCGACTGCCATAACCTGTCTTCCCGCAAGCCTGATTTTGAAACGGGTGTGAATGCGATAATTAAAAAATGCGGGTCAGAAGCAGTTGATGTCCTTGAAAGAAACGCAAACATACTTACGAAATAAAAACAGCGAATTTGAGATTTATTTCTTGAATTCGCTTTTGTTTTGTATAAAAATGTTCACAAAAAACACTTTATATTTGAATTAATATATGATATTATATACTTTGGTGATTTAGGTGAAACTGCAAAAAAATGACGACATAAAACTTAATATTGACGCTCTTACATCCGAGGGCAGCGGTATCGGTCGTTATGACGGTTTTGCCGTGTTTGTAATGGGCACTGTTGCGGGCGATGAAATAATTGCCCATATTATCAAAATTTCTAAAAATTACGCCGTAGGTATAATTAAAGAAATTATTAAACCGTCGAAAAGCAGAATAGAAAGCGACTGCAAATATTCTGATAAATGCGGCGGCTGTTCCTTTAGAAATGTCAGTTATGAAGAAGAACTGAACTTCAAAAAAAGCAGGGTTCAGGACGCTGTTTCAAGAATCGGCAAGATTGATATTGAAGTTGAAGAAATTATCGGTGCAAACGAAACCGAGCGTTACCGCAATAAAGCGCAGTATCCTGTTTCAATTTGTGACGGCGAGCTTTTTGCAGGCTTTTACGCATATAAGAGCCATAGGATAATTTGTTGCGATGATTGTTTGCTTCAGCCTGAAGAATTTAAGAGCGGGATTGAAGCTTTTGCGCTTTGGTGCAATAAGGCAAATATCACTTCTTATGATGAAAATACGGGCAAGGGTCTTCTTCGTCATATCTACTTTCGCAAAGGTTATGCGAGCGGTGAAGTTATGGCTTGCGCCGTTATTAACGGTGATACACTGCCTCAAAGCGAACTTCTGGTGTCGCTTCTTAAAGAAAAAGTTGCCGGTTTAAAATCGGTTGTGATTAATATAAATCGTGAAAAGTCAAATGTAATTCTCGGTAAAAAGAGCGTTACTCTTTGGGGTGAGGATAATATAAGCGATATTTTGCTTGGTAAAAAGTTTGTCATTTCGCCAAATTCTTTTTATCAGGTTAATCATAATCAGTGTGAAAAGCTTTACCAAAAAGCGTGCGAGTATGCAAATTTGAGCGGGGAAGAAACGCTGCTTGATTTGTACTGCGGCGTAGGCACAATAGGTCTTACTATGGCTGATAAGGTTAAAAGTCTTATAGGAATTGAAATTATCCCGCAGGCTATTCAAAATGCAAAAATCAATGCTGAAATAAACGGCGTAACTAATGCAAGGTTCATTTGTGCCGATGCACCAAAGGGCGCTGAAATTTTGAAAAAAGACGGCATTAAACCTGATGTGGTTATCGTTGACCCACCGAGGAAAGGGTGCGACGCTGCCCTTTTTGAAACTGTTTATGAAATGAACCCTAAAAGGATAGTTTATGTTTCGTGTGACAGTTCAACCCTCGGCAGAGATTTGAATATACTTGAAAGCAAAGGCTATAAAACCAAGAGGTTGTGTGCAGTTGATATGTTCCCTCGTACCCCTCATGTTGAAGCAGTTGCTTTGATTGAAAAAACAAATAATTTAAAAGGTGATATATATGAAACTTAAAAACGGTATTGTTACAAATTCAATAGACGGCGAAAGTTTTGCCATTGCAACGGGTGAAGCCGCAAAGGAATTTAACGGCCTTATCAAAAACAATGCTACTGCCGCATTTATTTTTGAGCTTCTTAAAGAAGAACAGAGTGAGGAAAGCATTGTTAAAGCAATGACCGACAAATATGATGTTGACGAAAATACTGCAAGAGCAGATGTAAACGAACTTTTAAATCTTCTTAAATCAAAAAATCTTATTGAGGAATAATTATGAAATACACATCGCTTGAAAGTGAATATCTTGTATCTTTGCTTAAAAGTGCGCTCAAAGGCGAAGCGACACCGAGCGTGCCGGATGGTCTTAATTGGGCGAAACTTGTTGAGCTTTCAAAAAAGCAGCAGGTATATTCTACGATAGTGCCTATCATTAATAAAATCAATATTCCGCCCGAGCAAGCGCAGGAACTTGTTTTTTATTCGCAAAATGAACTTGTTCGTATGATTGCAATGAAAAACGAGCTTGAAGAAATTGAAAAAGAACTTGAAAAGCAGGGCGTAAGATATATGCTTCTTAAAGGCGGAATTATAAGAAATTATTATCCGCTTCAAAAGATGCGCCAAATGAGTGACTTTGACCTATTGTATGATGAAGAAAACAGAAGCAAAGTTATGGCAATTATGAAAAATCGTGGCTATTCCATTGTGTCAAACAGTGAAAATTCGGATGACTTTTTCAAAAAGCCGTATTATACATTTGAATGGCACAGAGCACTCTTTTTTGAAGAACACGATTTTTGCCCTGATTTTTCCGATGTTTGGGATAATGCAACACAGGATGAAAAAAAGAAATGTGAATATCATATGAGCGCAAGTGACCTTTACCTTCATTCTGTCGCTCATATGTTTAAACATTATATTTTGGGCGGTTTCGGTATAAGGTTTTTTGCCGATATTTATGTTTTGCTTACAAAACTTTCAAATGAGCTTGATAAAGAATATATTGAAACTAAGCTTTCAAAAATGGAACTTACCGAGTTTGAATTTAATGTAAGAAGTGTTTGCTATGCCATTTTTGATGATAAAGAAATAACGGACGAGCAGATTATATTTGTTAACGAATCGCTTTCTTTCGGTGTTTACGGCAGCGGCAGTTCGGCAGGTCCGAAACTTTATTATGAAGAATATAAGGCAAAGCACGGCGAAGCTTCCGTGTCAAAATACTATCTGTCTAAAATATTTCCGTCAAAGGCTTATATGAAAAGAACCTATCCGATTTTGCAAAAAAAGTCGTATTTGCTTCCGATTTATTATATTATTCGTCTTTTTGACAGATTTTTCAATTCAAGAAAAAGAATAAAAAACGACATTAAGCTTTTGAAAGAATCGGTTAAAGAAGAAAATAAAAACAGTTGAGAGGATAAAAACTTTGTCAGTAAGTAAAGACCATATCAGAAATTTTTCAATTATTGCCCATATCGACCACGGTAAATCAACTCTTGCAGACAGGCTTCTTGAACTTACAAGTTCCGTTGCCAAGCGTGATATGCAAGAACAAATACTTGACGATATGGACCTTGAGCGTGAGCGTGGAATAACCATTAAAGCGCATGCAGTTAAACTTGATTATACTGCAAAAAACGGAGAACTTTACGAATTTAATCTTATTGATACACCGGGTCATGTCGATTTTAACTATGAGGTTTCCCGTTCGCTTGCGGCTTGCGAGGGCGCAATTTTGATTGTTGACGCTTCACAGGGTGTTGAGGCTCAAACTCTTGCAAACACCTATTTAGCGCTTGACCACGACCTTGACATTTTACCTGTAATTAACAAGATTGACTTGCCTGCCGCTGACCCTGAAAGGGTGGCAAAAGAAGTTGAGGATGTTATCGGTATTCCTTGTATGGATGCTCCGAGGGTAAGTGCCAAAACAGGTGAAAATGTTGAAGAAGTGCTTGAATATATAGTTAACGAAATTAAGCCTCCGCAAGGTGATGATAATAAGCCGCTTAAAGCGCTTATATTCGATTCCGTTTACGATTCGTACCGTGGAGTTATCGTTTATGTAAGAATTATGGACGGCAAAATTAAAGCGGGCGACACAATGCGAATGATGGCAACGGGTGCGGAATTTACCGTTGTTGAAGTCGGCTATATGCGTGCAACCTCGCTTGATAAGGCTGCTGAACTTTGTGCCGGTGAAGTTGGCTATATTACTGCTTCAATTAAAACTGTAGGCGACGCAAGAGTCGGTGATACAGTCACCCTTGCAACTAACCCTGCGCCTGAAGCTTTGCCCGGTTATCGTAAGGTTAACCCAATGGTATTCTGCGGTGTGTATCCTGCCGACGGTGCCGATTATGAAAATTTGCGTGACGCACTTGAAAAGCTTCAGCTAAACGACGCTTCGCTTTCCTATGAGCCTGAAACTTCGGGTGCTCTCGGCTTCGGTTTTCGCTGCGGTTTCCTCGGTCTTTTGCACCTTGAAATCATTCAGGAAAGGCTTGAGCGTGAATACAATCTTGACCTTATTACTACCGTTCCGAGCGTTGTATATAAAATTCATATGACCGACGGTTCAATGATTGAGATTGACAACCCGACAAATTATCCTGACCCTGCATATATCGATTATTGCGAAGAACCGTTTGCAAACGCATATATTTATGTTCCGAGTGATTATGTGGGTACTGTTATGGATATGTGCCAGGACAGGCGTGGCATTTTTAAAGATATGAAATATATTACTACCGACCGTGTTGATATTCATTATGAAATGCCGCTTAATGAAATTATTTATGATTTCTTTGATGATTTAAAATCGAGAACCCGTGGCTATGCTTCGTTTGACTACGAACTTTATGAATACAGAAAGAGCGACCTTTGCAAGGTCGATGTTCTTTTGAACGGCGATATTATCGACGCTTTGTCATTCATCATTCACCGTGAAAAAGCGTATGCAAGAGCAAGAAGAATTGCCGAACAGCTAAAAAAACATATTCCTCGCCACTTGTTTGAAATTCCTATTCAGGTTGCAATCGGCGGCAAGGTTATTGCAAGAGAAACCGTTAAAGCGCTTCGCAAGGATGTGCTTGCAAAGTGTTACGGCGGCGATGTTACCCGTAAAAAGAAGCTTCTTGAAAAGCAAAAAGAGGGTAAAAAGCGTATGCGCCAGTTCGGTCAGGTTGAAGTTCCGCAGGAGGCATTCCTTGCAGTCCTTAAACTTTCCAGCGATGAAGAATAGTATAAAATTAACCCCTGACATTTAATTTGTCAGGGGTGTTTTTTGTAACGAACAATGATGTAGGGGTCGGCGTCCTCGACGACCCATTTAATTTTTTATAAAAAATTAAAACGGGCGAATGATATTCGCCCTACGAAAATACGATTCATTTGGACTCAACAAATCATACCGGACTCTATCCAACTGAGTACACTCGGATATTCTTCCTTATAATTATCAAGTTGGTCTTGGTTTGTGTCGATAAATGCCTGCATTTCCTCGTAATCTTCAAAATCAAAAGTAAAGTCCTGCTCAAATGCATAAGTTGCGGTAAACATTAAATCAAAAATGTCTTCCGGTGAAAATTCTTCGAGCATTTTGTCAGCCGTAATTTCGGTTGTGTAGTCAAGAGCATTTTTAACAGTTGTTTCAAAATCATCTTCGTCAATATCAATTTCAGGCTCGTTTTCGCAGTAAGCGACTAATTCATCATCACTGAAACCTGCCGTTTCTACATAGTCAATAACATCTTCAAGACCTGTTTCGTTAACTTCGTCGTAAAGCCTGTACATAAATTCGCCCAAAAGATTTTGAATGGCAGTAGCTTTAAGAATACTGTCAATTTCATATCCGTCCTCGTCGGTGATAACAAAGCCACTTTCTTTAAAAGTGTCCCACATAAGTCGGTAAAAACAAGTGTGCTGTTCATTTTCGCCGAAAACAGCCTGCTCAATGTAGCTTTCAATATCCATATCCTAATCTCCTAAATATTTAACAATAAGATTAATGCTATTATATACTATGTAATATGCATTTTCAATATTGCAATATAAAAATATATAAGTTATAATTAATATGTATAAATATTTTGATATAGGTGGGATAATACTATGGAAATTAAAATTAAAAGCGGTGAAAATTCTGCTACTCTTTCGCTTGATGGGGCTCAGCTTGTTTCGCTTGATAAAAATAATACCGAATATCTTTGGCAGGGCAACCCCGAGTTTTGGGCAGGTCACGCACCTGTCTGTTTTCCTATTTGCGGTGTGCTTCCAAACGGTGAGATGGAGGCTTTCGGCAAAAAGTGCACAATGAAGCGCCACGGAGTTGCAAGAATCAATGCGTTTGAGGTTTATGAAAAATGCAAAAACAGCGTTACTTTCGTTCAGGAAAGCAGTGACGAAACGAGAGCGGAGTTCCCGTTCGACTACGAACTTAAAATTAAGTATACAATAGTAGGCGATACTGTTACAAACGAATATATTATTACCAATATCGGCATTGATAATTTGCCTTTTGTTATTGGAGGTCATCCTGCGTTTAATTGCCCTATTGACCCTGATGAAAAATTTGAAGATTATAAGGTTATCTTTGATAAAAATATTACAAAGCCTTGCCTTCGCCCTGACCACCACAGCGGTCTTGTTGATGTAAGCCAAAAGTATGACGAACTTAACGGAGGCAATACTCTTGAACTTAAACACGATTTGTTTGAAGAAAAGGACGCTTTGATTTTTGAAAACTGCGAGGCAAAGAGTGCAACTCTTATCGGCAAAAACGGCAAGGGTATTAAGATTGAATATCAGGATATGAATAATCTTCTTGTTTGGTCTGCTGTCGGCAATGCACCTTTCGTTGCGCTTGAACCGTGGACAGGTCTTGCAAGCTGTAATGACGAGGACGGCGCTTTTGAACATAAAAGAGGTATGACTGTTCTTGCACCGGGTGAAACTACTTCGTTTAAGTTTAAAATTACAATGATTTAATGACTTGGCAATATTAAGTTAATAATATTTGTATAAAATCTAAATGGTGATTCAATGAATAATTATGGTTTTCTAAGAACTGCGGCAAGTTCGCTTAAACTTAAAGTTGCCGATATAAGCTTTAACACTTCTGCTATTAAAGAAGCTGTTGACAGTGCGGTGAGCAAGGATGTAAGGCTTCTTGTTACTCCCGAGCTTTCAATAACGGGCTACACTTGTGCAGATTTGTTTTTTACAAATGTAATAATCAGGCAAAGCGAAAGAGCGGTAGAAGAGTTAAAAGATTATATTAAGGATAAAAATATTGTCCTTGTTGTCGGCGCTCCGATTCCTTTCTTTAATAAGCTTTACAACTGCGCTGTTGTTATTGATAAAGACGGTGTTAAAGGCATTGTCCCTAAAAAGCACCTTGCAAATTATAATGAATTTTACGAAAAAAGATGGTTTGCATCGGGTTTTGATTTCGTTTCTGCTCAGCCGATTGCTTATGCGGGAGATGAAACAAAAATAGGCGATATGATTTTTGACCTCGGTGACGGCGCTGTTTTGGGTATTGAACTTTGTGAAGATTTGTGGGTGCCGAACCCGCCGAGCAGTTCGCTTGTTTTAAGCGGTGCAAATGTTATTGCCAATCTTTCTGCAAGCGACGAATATGTTTCAAAGGCTCAGTACAGGCGTGACCTTATTTCTAACCAATCTGCAAGGTGCGTTTGTGCATATATTTATTCCGCTTCCTCTGTTTATGAAAGCACGACCGACCTCGTTTTCAGCGGTGCAACCTTTGTTTGCGAAAACGGTGCGCTTCTCAGCGAGGGCGAAAGATTTTTGAGGGAGAATGTTTTAACCGTTGCAGATGTTGATATTCAAAAGCTCAACACTCAGCGCAGAAACAATATGTCTTTTGAAAATAAGAATGACGAAGTGGCTTTAGTTAAGCTTAATGTCGATAACAAAAATAATGATATTTCGTTTAGATATATTGACCCGTCTCCTTTTGTTCCGAGCAGTGAAAGCGAGCGTGCACTCAGGTGCAGGGAAATTTTTGCTATTCAGGCTTCGGGTCTTGCAAAGAGAATTGAGCATGTTGGTTCAAGCGGCGTAGTTGTCGGCATTTCCGGCGGTCTTGATTCAACACTTGCACTTCTTGTAAGCGTTGAGGCTATGAAGCTTTTGGGTAAGAAAAACAGCGATATCCTCGGTGTAACTATGCCCGGTTTCGGCACGACTGACAGAACATATCAAAACGCAATCGACCTTATGAAATCGCTTGGCGTTACGATTAAGGAAATCAGTATTAAAGACGCCTGTATTTTGCATATGAAAGATATTGAACACGACAGTGAAATTAAAGATATCACATACGAAAACACGCAGGCGAGGGAGAGAACTCAAATTCTTTTCGACCTTGCAAACAAGCATGGCAAACTTCTTGTCGGCACGGGCGATTTGAGTGAACTTGCAATGGGTTGGTGCACTTATAACGGCGACCATATGAGTATGTACGGCGTTAATGCATCTGTTCCTAAAACGCTTGTTAAATATCTCGTTGAATATGTTGCAAATGTAAGCGATAAAAAAACAGCGGATATCCTTTTTGATGTGCTTGATACTCCGGTTTCGCCCGAGCTTTTACCGCCTGACGAAAACGGCAACATTGCTCAAAAAACCGAGGATAATATCGGACCGTATGAGCTGCATGATTTCTTTTTATACAACTTCGTTCGCTTCGGTTATGAAAAGGAAAAGCTTGCGCTATTGGCTTTAAAAGCTTTTGACGGAAAATATGACGAGCAAACCGTAAACAAATGGCTTGCAGTATTTACTAAGCGCTTCTTTATCAGTCAGTTCAAGCGTTCCTGTATTCCAGATTCACCAAAGGTCGGCTCTGTTTCTTTAAGTCCGAGAGGGGACTGGAGAATGCCAAGCGATGCATCATTTAATATGTTTATATAATTTATTTTAAGGGTGTTTTTTATGAAAAAAATAATTGCTGTATTAACAGTTATATCAATAGTATTTGCATTTTCTGCCTGTTCTTCAAAAAAGTATAAGGAAACCGAAGCCACAGTTCCCGTTACAAATGAGCAGGGTGAAACGGTAACAAACAGTAACGGCGAAGTTCTTACTGAAGTTGTTACAACAGACGGAAAAACAACTGTTGCATCTTCAAGTCAAAACGATACTTCATCGACTTCAACTGCTGCCGGCGCTTCAACAAAAACTTCAACCACTAAAAAAGCGTCAAAGAAAACCGATAAGTCTTCTTCTGCTTCAAAGGTTGAAACTACCAAAAAAGGCAGTTCATCATCTTCTGTAAAAACTACAAAAAAAGCGGATAAATCAAGCGGCGAGCAGACTTCAAAAGCTTCACAGCCTGCAACCGACGGCAAAACGCAAAACAATGCGGCGTCAGTTTCTGCTTCTCAAAGTGCAACAAAGAAGAACGACAAAACTGAAACAACTAAAAAAGATACAACGACTGCAACAACAAAACCAACCACAACAAAGCCTACAACTACCGAAAAACCTAAAAAGCGTGACATTAAGGTGAAAGTAGTTTTGCCTTTTTATAATGACGAGCAAGCAAAACTTTATTTGAGCTACAAGGCTGACGGTGACAAAGAACCAACGCCTTTTGAATTTAAAGACCCTGACGATTCTAAAAATAAACTTTCTTATGAGCTTGTAAAATTAGATGGTAAAACTACTAAAACATATACTATCGAAAAAGTTAAAGGTGATGTCAAAGTGTATGTTTATTTGAGAGATTTTTCCGGTAAAGATAATATTAAAAATAACAAGGTTACAGTTAAATCAAATGAAACCGAGGTTACAATCACCCCGCTTACAGGCATAGGAATGGTAAACGGTGACGATGAATCATTTGATTAAAAGTAAATTAATGTATGATAAAATCTTGTTGAATTTAAAAAAATATATGATATAATTAAAATTGTGCAGTAGTGTGCGTAAAACACATTACTTAATATATGTGGTTAAAGTAAATCAAATTTTGGCTTAACCGGCTAACCGTGTTTGCCTGTTAATCTGCTTTTTATCACATTTTAACTTTAGGGAGGAAAATTTATGTCAAGAAAGAAAAAGACCATGGACGGTAACAGTGCTGCGGCACATGTAAGTTATGCGTTTACAGAGGTCGCTGCTATTTATCCTATTACTCCGTCATCAAATATGGCTGAGGAAACAGACGCTATGGCAGCAAGAGGAGTAAAAAATATTTTCGGACAGACTGTTCGTGTAGCTGAAATGGAATCGGAGGGCGGCGCAGCAGGCGCTGTTCACGGCTCGCTTTCAGCAGGTGCGCTTACCACAACATACACAGCATCTCAGGGACTTTTACTTATGATTCCTAATATGTACAAGATTGCCGGTGAACTTATTCCGTCGGTTATTCATGTATCTGCTCGTTGTGTATCTACACATGCGCTTAATATTTTCGGCGACCATTCCGATGTTATGGCTTGCCGTCAAACAGGTTATGCAATGCTTTGTTCGGCTAATGTTCAGGAGGTTATGGACCTCGGTGCAGTAGCTCATCTTTCAACTCTCAAGAGCAGAGTGCCGTTTCTTCATTTCTTTGATGGCTTCCGTACTTCTCACGAGATTCAAAAGATTGAGGTTTGGGACTATGACGACCTCAAATCTATGGTGGATATGGACGATGTTCAGGCTTTCCGTGCAAGAGCACTCAACCCTGAAAGACCTGTTCTTCGTGGTTCTGCCGAAAACAGTGATATCTTCTTCCAGCACCGTGAAGCTTGCAATAAGTATTATAACGATGCTGTTGCCACAACTGAAATGTATATGAATATGGTTAACGAAAAGCTTGGCACTGATTATAAGCTTTTCAACTACTACGGCGCAGAAGATGCCCAAAGAATCATTGTAGCAATGGGCTCTGTTTGCGACACTATTAAGGAAACGGTTGACTTCCTTAACGCAAGGGGAGAAAAGGTTGGTATGATTAAGGTTCACCTTTACAGACCTTTCTCTGTTAAACACCTTATTGATGTTATTCCTGACAGCGTTAAAACAATTTCTGTTATTGACAGAACTAAGGAACCGGGTTCACTCGGTGAACCTCTTTTCCTTGATGTTGTAGCTGCTCTCAAGAATTCTAAGTTTAGCAATGTTCCTGTTTACGGCGGTCGTTACGGTCTTGGTTCTAAGGATACGCTTCCTGCTCATATCATTTCGGTTTATAATAATATGAAAGCTGAAAGCCCTAAAACTGAATTTACACTTTCAATCACCGATGATGTTACTAACCTTTCACTTGATGTTACCGAAAGTCCTGACACAACACCAAATGGTACAACTTCTTGTAAATTCTGGGGTCTTGGCTCCGACGGTACAGTAGGTGCAAACAAAGACTCTATCAAGATTATCGGCGATAACACTGATATGTACGCTCAGGGTTACTTCTTCTATGATTCAAAGAAGTCGGGCGGTATTACCGTATCTCATCTTCGTTTCGGTTCATCTCCGATTACTTCAACATACCTTATCAACAAGGCTAATTTTGTAGCTTGCCATAACCCTTCATATGTAACTAAGTATGATATGGTTCAGGATATTGTACCGGGCGGTACTTTCCTCCTCAACTGTATTTGGTCGCCTGAGGAACTTGACAAGCAACTTCCTGCCAAAATGAAAAAGTATATTGCTGAAAATAATATTAATTTCTACACCATAAACGGTATCAAGATTGCCGAGGAAGTCGGTCTTCCGGGCAGAGCTTCAACAATTCTTCAGTCTGCATTCTTTACCATTGCCAATATTATTCCTGTTGACAAGGCTATTGAACTTATGAAGAAAGCCGTTGTTAAGAAGTTTTCTAAGAAAGGTGAAGCAATCGTTAACGCTAACTGTAACGGTATCGACCGTGGGTCTAAGGAAGTAGTTAAGATTGATGTTCCTGACTCTTGGAAGAACGCAGTTGACGAGGAAAAGGAACTTGTTATTCCTACAAATCGTCCTGAAATGAAAGACTTTGTTAAAAATATTCTTCATCCTATCGACCATCTCCACGGCGATGATTTACCTGTTTCAAAGTTTGTTGAGCGTGCCGACGGTGTTTATCCGCAGGGTTCTGCCGCTTTTGAAAAAAGAGGTATTGCAATATCTGTTCCTGAATGGGACGGTACAAAGTGTGCTCAGTGTAACCTTTGCTCAATGGTTTGCCCTCATGCAGTAATTCGCCCTGTTTGCCTTAATGAAGAAGAAGTTAAAAATGCACCTGAGGGTACACCGATGGTTAAGCATAAAAAGACTGATTATCAGTACGCTATTATCGTTTCAACTCTTGACTGTACAGGTTGCGGCTCTTGTGCAAATGTTTGCCCTACAAAGTCACTTACTATGAAACCTATCGCTTCCCAGCTTAAATCTCAGCCGATTTATGACGCTCTTTCAGAGATTGACGCTAAGCCGGAAGTTCTTACAAATAATACAATCGGCGTTCAGTACAGAAAGCCATACCTTGAATTCTCAGGCGCTTGCGCAGGCTGCGGCGAAACACCGTATGCTAAGCTTGCTACTCAGCTTTACGGCGACAGAATGTACATTGCAAACGCTACCGGTTGTTCTTCAATTTGGGGCGGCTCTGCTCCGTCAACTCCTTATACGGTTGACAAAAAGGGTCACGGTCCTGCTTGGTCAAACTCACTCTTTGAGGATAACGCTGAGTTCGGTTACGGTATGATGCTTGCTCAAAAGCAAATTCGTGAAAGACTTTTGGCAGATGCTGAAGTTCTTCTTAACACTTCGGTTGCAAATGAAGTTCAAGCTTGGCTTGACACTTATGATGATGCCGCAACAAATACAGAAGCTTCCGACGCTCTTATTGCCGCTCTTGAAAATGCAAACCTTGACGGCGAAGCAAACGACGCTAAGCTTGACTTCCTTAAAGATAAGGACTATGCGGCTAAGAAGTATCAGTTCATCTTCGGCGGCGACGGTTGGGCTTACGATATCGGTTTCGGCGGTCTTGACCATGTTATCGCTCAAAATCAGGATGTTAATATCGTAGTATTTGACACGGAAGTTTATTCTAACACTGGCGGTCAGGCTTCTAAGGCTACTCCAACCGGCGCAGTTGCTAAGTTCGCCGCTTCCGGTAAGGTTGTTAAGAAGAAAGACCTTGCTCAAATCGCTATGAGTTATGGCTATGTTTATGTTGCTCAGGTTGCTATGGGTGCTAATGCGGCTCAGTGCCTCAAGGCATTCCAGGAAGCTGCTGCTTATAACGGTCCGTCACTTATCATCTGCTACGCTCCTTGTATCAACCACGGTATCAAGATGCCGTTCAACCAGGCAGAGCAGAAGAAAGCTGTTATGGCAGGTTATTGGAATCTCTTTAGATTTAACCCGTCGCTTGCAGAACAGGGCAAAAACCCATTCTCACTTGACAGCAAGGCTCCTACTGCCGACTATGTTGAATTTATCGAGGGTGAAACAAGATATTCCGCTCTCAAGCGTTCATTCCCGGGTAAGGCTGAGGAACTCTTCAGTATTGCGGCTGAAAATTCAATCGAGAAGTATAATAAACTTGCAAAACTCGTTGATTTCTACGCTCCTGGAAACTAATTTTATAAAAACATTAAAGGGTAACGGTTCTGCCGCTACCCTTTTATTGTATAAACAAAAAGAAAAAGGAGAGCCTCTCGGTTCTCCTTTTTTGCATATAAATTATAATTTAGCGGGCGAACGCAGTTCGCCCCTACGGTGATTTTTCTATTTTAAATAGTCT
>UQEY01000033.1 GCA_900540235.1 uncultured Eubacteriales bacterium | reverse complement strand
GGCGGCTTCGCCGTCGATAGGAGAGAAACCGATGTTAAGATAAACTATAATTTATTTAACTTAAATTTAACACAAACCACATTCTAACTTAACCGACACCGTTTAATATTTAACTGTGATTTTTTGTGTAATAAAGGGAAAACATTATGACTATTTATAATTTTTTAACGCTTATCGGCGGACTTGCAATGTTTCTGTTCGGTATGGATGTTATGGGCAAAAGCCTTGAAAAAATGGGCGGCAGTAAACTCGGTACAATTCTCGAAAAAATGACAGACAGCAGAATAAAGGGCGTTTTACTCGGTCTTTTTGTTACTGCGGTTATTCAGTCGAGCGGTGCCGTTACGGTTATGGCAGTCGGTTTTGTTAACAGCGGCATTATGGCTCTTAGGCAGGTTATCGGAATTATTATGGGCGCCAATATCGGTACAACCGTTACTGCGTGGATACTTTCGCTTGCAGGTATTGAGGGCGGAAATATATTTGTTAATCTTTTAAAGCCGAGCTCTTTTGCTCCTGTTCTTGCGTTTATCGGAATTATTCTTGTAATGTTTTGCAAGGGCGAGAAAAAGCACAATATAGGCTATATCGTTTTGGGTTTCGGTCTTTTGATGATAGGTATGACGACTATGAGCGACTCTATGGAGGGGCTCAAAGATGTGCCGAAATTTACAAGTATTTTAACCAAGTTTTCTAACCCTGTTTTGGGTATACTTGCAGGTGCGTTTCTTACTACTGCGCTTCAAAGTTCTTCCGCTTCAGTCGGTATTTTGCAGGCGCTTTCAACTACGGGTTCAATCACGGTTTCGGCAGCTTTTCCTATTATTTTGGGTCAAAATATCGGCTCGTGCACAACCGTGCTTATTTCTTCAATCGGTGCTAATAAAAACGCAAAAAGAGCCGCTTGGGCGCACCTTACATTTAATGTAATCGGCGTTGTTATTGCAATGGCGCTTTTCTACGGCGCAAATGCTATTTTCGGCTTGCCGTTTTTCAGCGACAATGTTACTCCTGCTACTATCGCCGTTATCCATTCTCTTTTTAATGTTTTTGCAACGCTCATTCTCTTTCCGTTTGGCAAGCAACTTGAAAAGCTTATGTATGTTCTTATTAAGGACGGCAAAAACGACGAGCAGGAAGCTAAAAACCAGAACGGTCTTGTTGAAGAAAGATTCCTTATCAACCCGGGTTTTGCACTTGATAAAGTTAAAGATAAGTGCGATGAAATGGCAGTTCTTGCTCAGGCAAATATTATTGAAAGTATAGAGTTTATTAAGAGTTACAGCCATAAAAAGGACGAATCGATTAAAGCAAACGAAAAGAAGCTTGATACTTATGAGGACCAGCTCGAAACTTATCTTGTTAAGATAAGTTCTATGAACCTTAATACTGCCGACTCTATGAGGCTTAATAAGTATTCTCACGCAATAGGTAATTTTGAGCGTATGGGTGACTACGGTTACAATATCCTTAAAACTAAGCGGAAAATGCATCAGGATAAAATTCATTTCAGCGAAGAAGCTAACCGTGAACTTGAAGTTATGGGCAGAGCCGTTACGGAAATTATCGAAAATTCAACAAGGGCATTTATTGAAGATAATGTTGAACTTGCAATGACGGTTGAACCGCTTGAACAAGTTATAGATAATCTTAAAGCAGAGCTTCGTGCACGCCATTCAAAGCGAATGGAGCAGGGCAACTGCACCGTTGAAAACGGAATTTTATTCTTTGATATAGTTAATTCTTATGAGCGTATTGCAGACCACTGCTCAAATTTGGCAGTCTGCATTATTGAACTTTCGCAGGGTAGTTATCAAACTCACAGCTATCTTAAAGGCGTTAAAAATTCTAACAATAAAACATTTATGGAACAGTTTGAAACATATTTAAACAAATATGCTGTCAGATAAGAGGTAGATTATGAGCGACAAACAGCTTGTGTATATAGTTGAAGATGACGCTTCAATCAGGGAACTTGAAATATATGCACTCAAAAATTCGGAATTTGAAGTAAAAGGGTTTGAAAACGGCAAGAGTTTTATTAATGCTCTTGAAAGCAAAGTGCCCGATATTGCGCTTCTTGATATTATGCTTCCCGAGGAAGACGGTCTTGCATTATTAACAAGCATAAGGCAAACCCCGGCTTACAGCGACCTTCCCGTAATTATGGTTACGGCAAAAACAAGTGAAATTGATGCAGTTAAGGGGCTTGATATGGGTGCAGACGACTATATTACAAAGCCTTTCGGTGTTATGGAACTTGTTTCGAGGACTAAAGCAGTGCTTAGAAGAACGGCAAAGAAAGTTAAGTCCGTTCTTGTTTATAAAAATATTGAGCTTGACGAAAACAAGCACACTGTTTTGGTTGACGGGGCTGAAGTTGACCTTACATATAAAGAGTATGAAATATTGAAGCACCTTATCAGAAATAAGGGCATAGTTCTCACCCGTGACAGGCTTATGGAAATTGTTTGGGGTTACAATTTTGAACAGGGCAACAGAACGGTTGATGTTCATATTCAGTCGCTTCGCAAAAAACTCGGCTTCGCAGGCGAGCATATCAAAACTATAAGAAATGTCGGATATAAGGTCGGTGAGTAATTTTTGACTAAAAAGACTTTATATAAAATTTTCGCTTTCGGCGTGTCGGTAATTACTATTACGGCTGTGCTTATTTTGTCGGTTTTCTATTCTTACAGCGACAAGCAGCTTAAAGAACAGCTTAGGGTTGTTGAAACGGTTGTTGAAGCGGAGCTTAACGAGAGCGGCGACACTGCTTTTATTACTAACAATATTGACCCGAATATAAGAATTACTCTTGTTTCTCCAAGCGGAAAAGTTATTGCCGACAATATTGAGGACGCTTCAACTCTTGACAATCACGCAAACCGTGAAGAAATAATTGAAGCCAAAAAGAACGGCGAGGCAACTGTTACAAGAAACAGCGACACTCAAAAAGAAAAAGTGTATTATTTTGCAAAGCAGCTTGATGACGGCAACATTTTGCGTGTTTCATCTCAGGCAACGAATATCGGCAATTTTTTTAAAGATTATATTGTATATATTCTTATTTGTATATTGGCGGTTATTATTGCTGCCGTTTTTGTAAGTTTTGCAATAACAAAAAGCATTATTAAACCTATTCGCAAGCTCGGTCAAAATCTTGACGATGTTGACAAATTTAAGTCGGACGAGGAACTCAAGCCGCTTGTTAATGCACTTTTGCAGCAAAAGAAAAAGCAAAAAATGCTTGACAGGCAGAAAAAACAGTTTACCGCAAATGTTTCGCACGAGCTAAAAACTCCGCTCACTTCTATTGCAGGCTATGCCGAACTTATTGAAACCGGTATGGCAAAAGAGGAAGACATTAAACCTTTTGCAAGAGTAATAAGGAAGCAGGCATTAAGGCTTGTAAGTTTGAGCGAAGATATTATTCAGCTTTCCCAGCTTGAGGAGAGCGATGACGAGAATATGAGTTTTGAATCGGTCGACCTCTATGATATAGCAAATAAGTGCGTTGAGGCGCTTACTATTAATGCGCTTAATAAAAATGTCACCCTTTCTATTTCGGGTGAGCAGTGCTATATTCGTGGCAAGGCTCAGCTTGTGGAGGAAATGGTTTATAATCTCCTTGATAATGCAATTAGGTATAATAAGGAAAACGGTACGGTTACCGTCACCGTCACTCCGCTTTCAAAGGGCGCAAGTGTTTCGGTTAAGGATACGGGTATCGGTATTCCGGCTAAGTATCAGGACAGAATTTTTGAAAGATTTTTCAGAGTTGATAAGAGCAGGAGCAAGGCAACAGGCGGCACCGGTTTGGGTCTTGCAATAGTAAAACATATCACTCAGCTTCACGGTGCAGACCTTAAACTTGAGAGCGAAGAAGGCAAAGGTACGCAAATTATTGTCACTTTTAAAGACTAAATTAAAAAAACAGTTGAAATATTTTTAGTTTTAGTATATTATAAGAGAGTAACAATATATTCAAAGGGGAATTTTTGTATGAAAAGAAAATCTGGACTTAGCAAATTCAACAGCTTTTTAGCCATTGTTTTGGTGGTTTGCCTTGCTGCAACTGCTTTTGTAATTAACAAATATCCTAAAATTGAGGCTGCTTCTGCCGATGACAGTGCCTCTGCTTCAGACGAAGTGGTTATTGATGAATTCAAGGCAGGTACATACGGCGGCAAAGAGTTTAAAACTCAAGAGGATGTTGTTAACTATTATAAAGAATGTTATGACTACACCAAAACTCTTACTGCCGACTATGTAACCGATTCAGGTGAAACTCACACCTACTACAAGATGCTTGGCGACGAAACTATTAATGTTGAAAATCTTCTTGTTGAAGGCAAGTCAAACGACATTATTAACAAACTTGTTCCGGGTATTGTCGGCGGACTCTTCCATGGCGGTACAAACGGTCTTTCACCTTCAGGCAACCGTGACCCTAAAAATGATACAAAGAATGACGGCAAGTTTAACTGTACAACATCTCAGATTACTCCTGACGATATTCTTGCAGCTAATGTTAAGGACAACGGCGACGGTACAATCACAATGGTTCTTCAGCCGAAACAAGTTCTTCTTTCAACTCCGGGTGAAGATGCTCAAGGTAGATTCTTTAACTCTCTCGGCGATATTTCTTCTGTAGTTGAATCTATTTCTGTTCTTTCATTCTCTCAGGGTACAATTAAAGATAATTTCGTTGTTGACTATAAGGGCGGTACAGGTACAGTCGTTATTGACACAAAGACAAACGAAATTATAAAGGCTGACTATTTAATGCTTGTTCATATTGATGTTAAGCACGCAAATGTTACAGTTCTTAAAGATAAGAGCGCATCTCTTGATGTTAAGTATGAATGTAAGTTCCCGGCAACTGATGATTACCTCGGTTCTGAAAATATCGGCTTAACAAGAAAATAATCAAAGCATAAATTAAAGGGCTCAATTTTGAGCCCTTATTTTTTTGCATATTAGTACGACAAACTGCTTCCGCCGATAAATTCACGGATAAACGCATCGGTTGGTATCAAGGCTTCGTCAATCGGCTCAATTTCATCAAGAGCGTTTACAACATCTTTGATATCCGCAAATTCGGTTTGAAGTTTTTTCAACTCTTCAAAAAGATATTTGCGGTAAATGCACGGTTCATAGTCAACAAATGTATCTATATTAAAATCGGCTCTGCTCTTATACGGCATTATAAACCGGTTTTCGCCTCGCTGAACTTTTGCAAAAAGCCTGATTGTGTCCTCAAACGCTCTGCCACGGTAAAGCTTATCTCTAATCATTCGCCTGCAAAGCCTGATTTTGCAAGGGTGAAGCTTGTCGTTGTTTGAATCAACAACACGGGTGCGCACACTTACATAAATTTTTTCGCTGGTGTCGTCATTTTCGCCGAGAAGCGTTGGGTTTAATGCGTGTATACCCTCAATAATAACAAAACCGTCGTTTCGCTTCAGCTTCGTTTCGCTGAGAGTTCTTGTGTTGGTTAAAAAATCATAGCTTGGCAAACAAATTTCGCCGCCGTTTAAAAGGGTGTCAATATCACGGTTAAGATATTCGCCGTCAACACGCTCCGGTGATTCAAGGTCAATCTTGTTTTCTTTTTTAAGCACCTTTTCTTCGGGTGTAAAATTCTTAAAATATTTGTCCATCGATATGTAACAAACTTTTTTGCCTTTGCCTCTTAAATTTTTGGCAAGCTTAATGGCAGTTGTTGTTTTACTGCTTCCGGACGGACCTGAAATAAGAATTATCGGCTTTTCTTTCCCGCTTTCAATAATAGATTTTGCCGTTTGTTCAATTTGAGCGTTCAGCCTTTTTTCACCCGTAGCGATAAACTCGGCAGGGTTTACGATTCTTTCGTTAATTTCTTTTGTGTGTATTACCATATTTTCACCGTCAGTCTAATTTGTATTTGTCAACGAGAGCAAGAATTTGGTCGGTAAGTTTGCTCATATCTTTGTTGGTGCAGCCACGGCTTGCCTCGATAACCGACATAAGATTTTGACCTGCAAGGTAAAGCCTGTTGTAAACCGTGTTGTTGCGCTCGATTTTGTGCTTCTTTTTGTCAATAAGCTTACGAGGACCGATATCAACCTGCTTTGCAAATTCTCCGAGTTCGTATCCGTCACCTGAATACGGCGCAGTTGCGCTGATTTGAAGCTCATTTTCAATCGATTTGGCAAACTCGTCGCAAACCGTGTCATGGCCGTGATTTACAAAAACTACCTTTGGCTTTTGCGATATGCTGCCAAGCCACGAGAGAAGCATATTTTTGTCTGCGTGACCGCTGATACCCTGCATTTGCTCGATACTTGCATTGATTTTTACTTCCTCGCCGAAAAGGTTAACAGTATCTGCACCCTCAATAATCTTTCTGCCGAGCGTGCCCTCTGCTTGGTAGCCGACGAAAAGAACGGTGCACTCCTTTCGCCAAAGGTTGTGCTTTAAATGGTGCCTGATTCGTCCCGCTTCGCACATACCGCTTGCGGAAAGGATGATTTTCGGCGTCGGGTCATCGTTAATCATTCTTGATTCGTCGCTCGTTACCGCAAGTTTCAAATCGTCAAATTTGATAGGGTTAACACCGTTGTTAATAAGCTCCAAGGTGTCGGCGTCAAAATATCTTCTTAAATTTTTGTCATCGTAAATTTCGGTTGCTTCAACCGCCAGCGGACTGTCCACCCAAACAGGGAAGTTTGCGTGATTTTTAATAAGTCCTTTTTCCTTTATAATTCTGATTAAATATAAAAGTTCCTGCGTTCTGCCGACTGCAAATGACGGGATAACAACATTACCGCCACAATCAAAAGTTGACTGAATAATGCCGGTGAGCTGAAGAACATAGTCGGGTCTGTCGCCGTGAAGTCGGTTGCCATAGGTCGATTCAATCACAACAAAATCTGCCTTTTCAACCGGTGGCTTTTGCGGGTCTTTTATGAGCGGTCGGTTGATGTTGCCGATATCGCCCGAGAAAAGAATCGTTTTTGTAACGCCGTTTTCAGTCACTTTAACTTCAATGGAGGAACTGCCGAGCAAGTGACCTGCGTCAATAAATCTTATTTCTATTCCGTCAAAAATATTATATGTTTCACCGTATTCGCAAGGAGTAAAATATTTAAGTGCGTTTTGAACATCCTGCGTTGTATAGAGCGGTTCAACCGGTTCTGCACCCGAACGCTTGTTTTTTCTGTTTTTCCAGCTTGCTTCAAACTCCTGAATGTGAGCCGAGTCCATAAGCATAATTCGGCAGAGCCTGTCAGTCGCACTCGTTGTATAAATCGGGGCTGAAAAACCGTTTGCACTTATAAACGGAATGTTGCCCGAATGGTCAATGTGGGCGTGGGTAAGGAGCATTGCGTCAATGTCGTTTGGCGCAACGGGTAAATCAACATTTTCATACATATTTTCGCCCTGTTCCATACCGCAGTCAATCATAATCTTTTTGCCGCAAGCGAAAAGTATCGAGCATGAACCCGTTACTTCGTGCGCAGCACCGACAAAATACAGTTTCATAAGCATATCTCCAATTCTGATATTTTTATTTTGACAATGCTAAACAGATTGATTATTCAGCATTATCTAAGCGGCAAACAGCGTTCGCCGATTAAAATTAATTTTTTTCATCAATAATAATATTCTGCTCTTTGACTTTTTTATCGCTGATTTTTATTGACGATAAAGCGGTGGAAAGAGCATTTTTTATTTTTTTTTCACTGCTTGAATAAAGCGTCATTACCGTGTCGTTTTTGCTTATTTTATCTCCGACTTTAACGCTCAAAACTATGCCTGCAAGCGTATCGATTTTGTCATCTTTAACGCTCCTGCCGGCACCGAGCAGACAACTTGCATTGCCGATTTTTTCCGCTTCAAGCAGGGAAATGTAACCGTCTTTTTCCGCCTTGATTTCGTATTTATATTTTGCAAGCGGAAATTTGCTTTCATCTTTTATATAACTTTCATCGCCGCCCTGAGCCTTAACAAGGTCGCAGAGCTTTTGCAGTGCACTTCCGTTTTCAATCGCCGCTTCGCACTGTTCTTTTGCGCTGTCAAGGCTTATGCCTTTACAGGATGAAACCATATGGCTTGCAAGGGTAATGCAAAGTTCATAAAGCCTCGGCACTTTTTCACCTTTTAAAATTTTTACGGCTTCAACCACTTCAAGCGTGTTGCCGACTGCAAAGCCGAGCGGTGAGTCCATATCGCTTATTACTGCGCTCACATTTCTGCCAAGCGCTGTGCCGATTTTTATCATCTCGTTTGCAAGGTGGGTGGCGTCCTCTTTGCTTTTCATAAATGCACCGTCGCCGCATTTAACATCAAGCACGATATTTTTTGACCCTGCGGCAAGCTTTTTGCTCATAATTGATGAGGCTATCAGCGGCATACAGTCAACCGTTGCTGTAACATCACGAAGTGCGTACAGCTTTTTGTCGCACGGCGCCATATTTCCCGTTTGACCCGCAACGACGATGCCGATATTCTTAGCCTGATTTATAAATTCTTGCGGGCTCATTTGCGTGTTAAAATTCGGTATTGATTCAAGCTTGTCAATCGTGCCGCCGGTAAAACCCAAACCTCTGCCGCTCATTTTTGCAACAACGCATCCTAATGCCGCTGCAATCGGTGCAACGACAAGCGTTGTTTTGTCGCCGACACCGCCGGAAGAATGTTTGTCAACACTCAAATTGCCGAAAAGCGACAAATCAAGCATATCTCCGCTTTTTGCCATAGCGTTTGTCAAAACACTCGTTTCCTCGTCGCTCATTTTGTTGAAATATATTGCCATTGCAAGGGCAGAAGCCTGATAATCGGGAATTTTTCCGCTTGTAAAGCCACTTACAAAAAATTCAATTTCCTCTTTGCTAAGCTTTAAACCTTGCTTTTTGTGCTCAATTATGTCAATCATTCTCATTTTTTTCATCTTCTTTCAGCTTGAATGAATACGGCAAAAGTTCACCGAGAGTAAACTCTTTTATTTCGTCTTTGTTTCGAAGAATTATTTTAAAATTATCACCGCAAAACTCACTCATAACCTGCCTGCAAACGCCGCACGGAAAGCAAAAATCGTCGCAGTCGCCGCTTATTGCAATTTTTTCAAATTCTCGCTCATTTTCACTTATCGCTTTAAAAATCGCAACTCTTTCGGCGCAAATTGTGGCAGGGTAGGACGCATTTTCAATGTTGGCGCCGGTGTAAATTTTTCCGCCTTTTGTCAGCAAAGCCGCACCTACACTAAAACGGGAGTAAGGGGAGTAGCTTTTTTGCTTGCTCTTTTTTGCAAATTCCATAAGTTTTTCGTTTGTCATACTTTACCTCTTAATGATGTCGTTTATAGCATTTTTACCGTCAACTTGTTCGTCTATGCCGAAAAGAGAAAGCACCGTGTTGCAAACTACGGTAAAGCCGTCAATCATGCCGAGGTTTACGCTCTTTATTTTGTCGCCGTAAATCAGCCACGGTACAAATTCCCTCGTGTGGTCTGTGCCTTTGTAACCCGGGTCGCAGCCGTGGTCGGCTGTTATCATCAAAAAGTCGTCACTTTTAAGATTATTAATAAGCTTCGGCAAACATTCGTCAAATTCGCTGATGGCTTTTGCATAGCCGTCAATGTCCCTCCTGTGACCGTAAAGCATATCGCAGTCAACAAGATTTGTGAAACATAAGCCGTCAAAGTCACGCTCGCTTATTTCAAGCGTTTTTGCTATGCCCTCGGTGTTGCCGGCAGTAAAATAATGTTCGCCTATCCCTCTGTGAGCAAAAATGTCATAAATTTTGCCTACCGCTATCGTGTCTTTGCCGTTTTTCTCCAAAATGTCAAGCATTGTGTCACTCGGCGGTTCAAGTGAAAAATCGTGGCGGCGAGGCGTTCTTACAAAATTGCCGCTTTCGTCTTTAATAAAAGGCCTTGCAATAACTCTGCCTACGCCGTATTTGCCCTTTAAAATTTTCCTTGCGATTTTGCAATAATTGTAAAGCTCATCATCACTTACGATACTTTCGCAAGCCGCAATTTGAAACACACTGTCAGCCGAAGTGTAAACAATAAGCTTGCCTGTTTTTATATGTTCGTCGCCGTAATCTTTAATTACCTGAGTTCCCGAATACGGTTTGTTAACAAGCGTTTTTCTGCCTGTCTGCTTTTCAAATTCGTCAATAACTTCGCTCGGAAAACCGTTTGGAAAAGTAGGCAGTGCAGTTTTTGACACTATTCCTGCCATTTCCCAGTGACCTGTTGTTGTGTCTTTGCCGTGCGAAAGTTCACGCAGTTTGCCGTATGCACCGAGCGTTTCAACTCCTTTTGCAAGGTTGACCCCGTCAATGCTGAGCAAACCGAGTTTTTCCATATTGGGAGTGTTAAAATATTTTGATTTGCTTATCGTTTTTATTGTGCTTGCGCCCTCGTCACCGTAAAGTTTTGCATCATCGCTGTAACCTACGCCAAACGAATCGAGCACAACTATAAAGCCTCTCATTTTTATCCCTCTTTCATAATTTTAACAAGCCTGCTTGTGCCGAGCCTGTCGGCACCGAGGTTGATGAATTTTTCTGCGTCATCAAAAGATTTTATTCCGCCTGCGGCTTTTATCTTCTTGCCTTTTATGTGCTCGCTCATAAGTTTAATATCGTCAAAAGTTGCGCCGCCGCTTGCAAAACCTGTTGAAGTTTTAATAAAATCTGCGTTTGAACTGTTAACAATTTCGCACATTTTGATTTTTTCTTCTTCTGTGAGCAGGCAGGTTTCAATAATAACTTTCAGCGTTTTGCCTGCGCAAGATTTTTTAATCTCGTTAATTTCATCCAAAATTGCTTCGTACTTTTTATCTTTCAAAAGACCGATGTTTATTACCATATCAATCTCGTCTGCGCCGTTTTTTACTGCGTCCTCGGTTTCAAAACACTTCATTTTAGTAGTGTTGTAGCCGTTTGGAAAACCTATTACCGTGCATATTTTAACTCTGCCGTTTGCGTATTCGCTTGCTTTTTTCACAAAACTCGGCGGTATGCAAACGCTTGCGGTTGAGTATTTTATCCCGTCGTCAATAATCTGTTTTATATCATTCCAAGTTGCACTTTGGCTTAAAAGTGTGTGGTCAACTTTTGCAAGTATTTCTTCTTTTGTCATATATATTACCTCTTTCTTTGCATTTTTAAGTAAAATTTTCCTAACTTAATTATACCACTTGCAGATTTCATTTCAATAAGTAAAATGAACAATTATAAAAAAATGATTAAATTTGTGATTTATTATAACAAACGGGGTGTCAAAAGAAATTTCGTATTAGCTGTATAATTGTTATTGTTATTGCAAAATGATTACAAATATGTTAAAATTAAATGGTATATGAATTTGAAAAATTGTTAAAATGTACGGAGGGAAAGCGGATGCTCACAAAACTAAAAAAGAAATTGAATAATTTCAAAAAGCGCATCGTAAGGATGTGCTCTAAAACTCCTCAAAGAAAGTTTTACTACGGTTTGTTTTATAAGCATTACAAGGTGAAAAAGGATATTATTTTGGTTGAGTCGTTTCACGGCAGCAATATTTCCGACTCGTCTTTGGCTCTTGTAAGGCAAATATTAAAATCATATCCCGGCAAATATAAAATTTATTACGGCACGGAGAATAAAAAAGCTCACGCACAGTTCATAAAAGAAATAGGACTTGATGTTAAACTTATTGATGTAACTACCTTTAGGTATACAAAAATTCTTGCAACTGCAAAGTATCTTATCAATAACAGCTCTTTCCCTGTTTATTTTATCAAAAAGCCTGACCAAGTATATCTTCAAACATGGCACGGCACTCCGCTTAAAACTCTCGGCAAAAAGATGCGCCTCGGCATTGAGTCAATGTACAATGTTCAGCACAATTTTCTTCAAGCCGACTATATAACATTTCCTAACGATTTTACCAAGGATGTTATGATGGAGGACTACAACTTAAACGACCTTTACACCGGCAATGTAGTTATGGCGGGCTACCCGAGAAATGAGATTTTCTTTGATAAAGAGCAGGGTGCAAAACTTAAATCTGACCTCGGTCTTGACGGCAAAACGGTTTATGCTTATATGCCTACCTGGAGAGGTACAAGCAACCACGATATCAATACCTCCGCTTATGAAGCCACGGTTAAAGAAATATTTGGGCTTATTGATAAAAAACTTAACGATAATCAAGTCTTTTATGTAAATTTCCACCCTATTTTAAAGGACTCTATTTCGCTTGATTCTTATAAACATATCAAACCTTTCCCTAAGGGAATTGACAACTACAGCTTTTTAAACTGTGCAGACGCACTTATTACAGACTATTCATCTGTATTTTTCGACTATTCAATCACTCAAAAGCCGATTATCCTCTTTATGTATGACTACAAGGAGTATATGCATGACCGAGGAATGTATATGGATGTTGCAACTTTGCCGTTTCGTCAGATTTATGACAAAAAAGAGCTTGCAAAAGTGCTCAGCGACGAAAGCTTTATGAACGATTCGTATACCGATACCGAGTATTTTAAAACATTCTTTAAGTATGACAGTCCGGATGTGAGCAAAAAGCTTTTGCACCTTATGTTTACAGGTGAAAATGACGGACTTGAAATTGAAGATTACAGTAAAAACAAAGAAAAAAGATATCAGGTTATTCACCCTAATGTAAAAATCGACAGCTTTGAAAAACTCAATTCTATTTCAAAAATTGCGGATGAAAACAAAATCGTTTGCCTTGAAAAGAAATGGTTTAAAGGTAAAATGGGTCCTATTCTTCACGATGAATTTAACGATATGTTCAAATATGTTGTCGTTACTATGACAACTCCGAGAACATATATTGAAGATTTGCTTTGCCACCTCGGTGTTAAAAGCGTTCAAGACCGTGTTCATAAAAGAGAGATTCAGCGTACTTTTCCTAATCTTAATATTGACCCTAAATTTATTGAAGATATAAGTGCACATGAAGAAATGTGCTATGTCGGAGAAGAAGATATCGTTCACTGCAAAACAAAAAGCGTAAAAAACGGCAACAGGAAAATCTCTGTTTCTCTTAACGCAAAGGGTTACGAGTTTGAACAGCTTGTAGTTCTTAACGAGAAAAGAGTTATTCAAAAGATATTGCCTTTAAGCGAGGAAAATAAGCAGACCAAGAGTTTTGATATTCCGCTTGATGTTTTGATTGAAAAACTCGTTGTTTATAATAAGATGAGATTTATAGTAGGCGTAATTGCTTTTGATAAGAAAAAGGGACAAAAGTGCGTTGTGCTTGCAAGTTTGGATAATTATAAAGACAATGATGTTTCAAACAAATACCGTGAACCTCTTTTTGCAAACTACACTTTGCCTAAGTCGTATTTTGACACAAATCTTAGAAAGCTTATTGATACAAACAGCGAACGAGCAGAAAATATGCTTGCTCTTTATGATTTGACTCCTACGATTTATGAGGTTGCCACAAGCCCGTATTATAATTTAGACAACGAACTTACTCTTTATTTCAGCAAAAGGGATGAGTCGCTTGAAGCAATCTATCCTCCTTGCAGTCTTAAAGGACTTAAAACAAACGGCAATCATCTTGAACTCACCCTCAATATTCCGAACGACCAAAACGCCGAATTAGACGGTTTGGTGCTCAAATATCGAAGCGTTCTTGAAAATATTGAAATTCCGTTTAAATGTAAGCTTGAAAAGAAAGAAACTTATACAAAAGTTATCGCAACGCTTGATTTTAACGCTGATATGCCGCTTAAAGAAATCTTTTGGGATATAAGAGCGGTTATAAAAAAATACGGCGCTCGCCAGTATGTAAAAGTAAGCTATGAAGGTTTTTCAATTAAGACAAAGCTTTATTTTAAAAATGTTCAGTGCGATGTTGACGAAAAGCACATTATTTTCCCATATTTCAACAAGCGTGGCATTATCAACTTCTGCTTCAGGGAAAGAAGCGAATATGACACCGATGAGATTAAGAAAAGAGAAGTGCTTGCATATATTCTTAATTTCTTTGTATCTCCTGTTCTCAGTCTCAGAAAGAACTGGATAGTTTATGAAAAGTTCTGCAAAATGGCTCAGGACAACGGCTACTATTTCTTCAAGTATTGTATGGAAAATCTTGACGAAAAAGAAAAGAAGCATATCTATTATATTATTGACAAGCGCTGTGACGAGTACAAAAATGTTAAAAAGTACGACAAGAATGTTATCGACTTTATGAGCGTTAAGCATATGCTCTACATTATGTCTATGGCTGTTTGCATCTCGAGTGACTCAAAATCTCATCTCTACGCTTGGAGAACTAAGCCGAGCTTTGTTAAGCGTGGAATAAATAAGAAAAAGGAACTTTTCCTTCAGCACGGCGTAACTGCGCTCAAACAGGTTCATCAGCTCTTTGGTAAAAATGGTACAAGCGCTATGGCTTATTTTGTTACTACCGGTAAGGTTGAGCAGGAAATTGCAATTAACGAACTCGGCTACAGCGAAAAAACTGCGCCGATAACCGGCTTTGCAAGATGGGATGTGCTTGAAGATAAGCAAAGACCTAATGAAAAGTTCATTCTTCTTATGCCTACTTGGCGCTCTTGGCTTGAAGAAGTAAGTGATAATCAGTTTCTTACAAGTGATTATTACAGCAGATATTCTTCGCTTCTTCAAAGTCCAAGGCTTAACCAAATTTTGAAAGATACAAATACCCGCCTTATTTTCTATATCCATCCGAAATTTGCGGGCTATATCGATAACTTCAAATCTGCGGTAAGCAGCAGGGTTGCATATATTCCGTTTGGCAAAATTCCGCTTAACGAACTTATGATGCGCTGCTCAATGCTTATTACCGACTATTCTTCGGTTTGCTGGGATGTTTATTATATGGATAAGCCTGTTTTGTTCTATCAGTTTGACTACGACAAATATAATCAGGCTCACGGTTCGTATATTAATATGGAAACCGACCTTTTCGGCAACCGCTCCACAACAGAGGACGCACTTTTAAACGATGTTGAATATTTTGCAAATAACGGCTTTGTTGAAAATGAAATCGACAGGCTCAATGCGCCGAAATATTTTGAGTATCGTGACAATAATAACTCTAAGAGAATTTACGATTTCTTGAAGAATAATAATTATTAAAAATATAATATAGTGACATTGTCACGCACCTTTTAGAGGGGATTATTAAGGGGACTTGATGCGTCAAGCATCACTCCCCTTAATTTGTTTTCTTAGTAAAACCGTTCTTTTGCAACCAAAAGAATGGTTTTTATAGTTTTACCTATTTTAATAAACGGGTCGTCGGGGACGCCGATCCCTACAAAAGTTGTTGAATTTTAGATTATTGATTAAAGCAACGGGCAAATGTATGCAGTTCACCCGCTTTTTTTACCCTCTTGTAACCGTTTTGTATACCCGTTTTTGGCTTGAAATGGGCAAAAATCAACTGTTTTTGCATATTTATCCACTAACTACATATATGTATAATATTTTTGTGAAAAGTTACAAAATACAATATATTGTGTTTTTTTGCCTTTTTGCTATTGACATACATACTCTTATTTGATATTATATGTTCAGTCGTCAAAAAGAGTATGTAACTCTTTTGTAATATATAGGGGGTAAGGATATGAAAATCATTAAAAGAAGCGGCAAAGAGGTTGATTTTGACTTAAATAAAATCATTCTTGCTGTTTCAAAAGCTAATGCAGCTTGCGAAAAAAATGAGCTTACTCAAAGTCAGATAATTGAAATTGCAGAGTATGTTGAGTTCAAAATTTCAAAGGCAAACCACGCACTGTCCGTTGAAGAAATACAAGATATAGTTGAAAACCAGATTATGGCACAAGGTGCGTTTGATGTTGCCCGCCTTTATGTTAAGTATCGTTATAACCGTTCACTTATCAGAAAAGCAAATACTACCGATGACCAAATTCTTACGCTTATTGAGTGTAATAATGAGGAAGTTAAGCAGGAAAATTCTAATAAAAACCCGACTGTCAACTCCGTTCAGCGTGACTATATGGCAGGCGAAGTGTCAAAGGATATTACTAAGAGAATTCTTTTGCCGGCTGATATTGTTGACGCTCACGAAAAGGGTCTTATCCATTTCCACGATGCTGATTATTTTGCTCAGCATATGCACAACTGCGACCTTGTAAATCTTGAGGATATGCTTCAAAACGGTACTGTTATAAGTGAAACTATGATTGAAAAGCCTCACAGTTTTTCAACCGCCTGCAATATCGCTACTCAAATTATTGCTCAGGTTGCTTCAAGCCAGTACGGCGGTCAGTCAATTTCGCTTTCTCACCTTGCACCGTTTGTTGATGTAAGCCGTAAGAAGATTAAAAAGCAAGTTGAATCTGAAATTGAGGAACTTGGCATTACCATGACCGAGGAACAGATTGTTAAGCTTACCGAAAAGAGGCTTCACGACGAGGTTTCCCGTGGTGTTCAAACTATTCAGTATCAGGTTGTAACGCTTCTTACAACCAACGGTCAGGCACCTTTCGTAACCGTATTTATGTATCTTAACGAGGCTAAAAACGAGCAGGAAAAGAAAGACCTTGCGCTCATTATTGAGGAAACTTTGAAACAGAGAATTCAGGGCGTTAAAAACGAGGACGGCGTTTGGATAACTCCTGCGTTTCCTAAGCTTATTTATGTGCTTGAAGAAGATAATATAACAGAAGATAAAGAGTATTACTACCTTACCGAGCTTGCCGCTAAGTGCACTGCTAAGAGGATGGTGCCGGACTATATCAGCGAAAAGGTTATGAAAAAGCTTAAAGGCGATGTTTACACTTGTATGGGTTGCCGCTCTTTCCTCACTCCTGACAGATTTACCGAAAACGGTGTCGGAAATATAGCAAATGCTAAGAATTACGACCCGACTAAGCATAAGTATT
Organism: uncultured Eubacteriales bacterium; assembly: GCA_900540235.1. Taxonomy (GTDB): domain Bacteria; phylum Bacillota; class Clostridia; order Oscillospirales; family Acutalibacteraceae; genus Eubacterium_R. The sequence continues at coordinate 4,210 of UQEY01000033.1, read as the reverse complement.
ACGGCAGATTTAATCAGGGCGTTGTTACTATTAACCTTGTTGATGTCGCTTGTTCTTCGGGCGGAGATATGACCAAGTTTTGGAAAATCTTTGATGAAAGGCTTGACCTTTGCTACCGTGCTCTTATGTGTCGTCACAACAGGCTTAAAGGCACGCTCAGTGACGCCGCTCCTATTCTTTGGCAGCACGGCGCTCTTGCAAGGCTTGAAAAGGGTGAGAAGATTGATAAGCTTCTCTATGACGGCTATTCAACAATTTCTCTCGGCTATGCAGGTCTTTATGAATGTACAAAGTATATGACCGGCAAGTCCCATACCGACCCTGACGGCAAACCTTTTGCTCTCAGTGTTATGGAGCATATGAACGAAGCTTGCGACAAGTGGAAAGAAGAAACAAATATTGACTTCAGTATTTACGGTACTCCGCTTGAATCAACTACTTATAAATTCGCAAAGTGCCTTCAAAAGAGATTTGGCAAGATTCCGGGTGTAACAGACAGGAACTATATCACAAACTCTTACCATGTTCATGTTGCTGAGAAAATTGACGCATTTACCAAGCTTAAATTTGAATCTGAATTCCAGCGCCTTTCACCGGGCGGCGCTATCAGCTATGTTGAAGTGCCTAATATGCAAAACAATATTCCTGCAGTGCTTCAGGTTATGAAATATATTTATGAAAATATTATGTATGCCGAGCTCAACACCAAGAGCGACTACTGCCAGTGCTGCGGCTACGACGGTGAAATTCAAATTGTTGAAAATGAGGACGGCAAACTTATTTGGCGTTGTCCGAAATGCGGCAATGAGGACCAGGACAAGATGAATGTTGCAAGAAGAACTTGCGGCTATATCGGCACTCAGTTTTGGAATCAAGGCAGAACTCAGGAAATTAAAGAAAGAGTTCTTCATTTATAATTAAAATCAGCGGGAGGATGATATCCTCCCCTACGGTTGTCTAATTAAAACGAATTTCGTAGGGGCGAATATTATTCGCCCGTTTGTTTTTATAAGAGCAGTGTGTATAGTTAGATTGTTTTACAAAATCTGACGCACTACTGAACATCAGATTTTGAGAGGAGGAACAGTGAAATGAGTGATAAATAACTTTTGATTAAATAATTGCAAAAGTTATTTTGAGCGATATGGAACTTGTGACAACGATGAACTACGGTGAAATAAAATATAACGACATTGCAAACGGTGAGGGCGTTCGCACTTCGCTTTTTGTGTCGGGTTGCAGGCATCACTGCAAAAACTGTTTTAACGAGCAAACCTGGGACTTTTCTTTCGGTCAGCCTTTTACGGAAAAAACGATGGAAGATATTTTTAAGTCAATCGAGCCTGACTGGATAAACGGTCTTTCGCTTCTCGGCGGCGAACCGTTCGAGCCTGAAAATCAAAAGGTGCTTTTGCCGTTTCTTGTTATGTTTAAAGAGAAATTTCCAAGCAAAACCGTGTGGTGTTATACGGGCTTTACTATTGAAGAAATTATGGGCAAACGCAAAAATTCACGAGCTTTTACAGATATCAGCGGTGAAATGCTTTCGCTTATCGATGTGCTTGTTGACGGCCCGTTTGTTGAAGCAAAAAAGGATATTTCGCTTGTGTTTAAAGGCTCAAGCAACCAAAGAATAATAGATATAAAAAAGACTTTCAAAAATAACCGGTTGGAGCTTTATATTAAATGACAAACAGTAAATATAAATCTACGATTAATGCTTGTTTTATCGCATATATCGTTCAGGCAATAGTTAATAATTTTGCGCCGCTTCTTTTTATCACTTTTCAAAACGAATTTAATATTCCTCTTTCAAAAATTACGCTTCTTATCACAATCAATTTTTTAATTCAGCTTTTTATTGACCTGCTTTCGGCAAAATTTATTGATAAAATCGGCTATAGGGCGTCAATGGTAATTGCACATATTATGTGTGCTTTCGGTCTTTCAAGCCTTACTTTTATGCCGGGTTTGTTTGGCAACGCCTTTTTGGGTCTTCTTATTGCAGTCGGCATTTACGCAGTCGGCGGCGGGCTTCTTGAAGTGCTTGTAAGCCCTGTTGTTGAAGCGTGCCCGACCGATAATAAGGAAAAGGCAATGAGCCTGCTCCATTCTTTTTATTGCTGGGGTCAAATGGGCGTTGTGCTTCTTTCAACTCTCTTTTTTGCAACTTTGGGCATAAATAATTGGCGTTTCATCACACTTGTTTGGGCAGTTGTTCCGCTTGCTAATGCGTTTGTGTTTTTAAAAGTGCCTATTGCTTCTCTTAACGAGGAGGGTGAAACGGGTATGAGCATAACCGAACTTTGCAAAAACAAAATGTTTTGGGTGCTCTTTGTTATGATGATATGCGCCGGTGCGAGTGAACAGGGCGTGAGCCAGTGGGCTTCCGCTTTTGCAGAAAAAGGCTTGGGCGTTTCCAAAACTGTCGGCGACCTTGCAGGTCCTATGGCTTTTGCATTTCTTATGGGCACTTCAAGAGTGTTTTACGGCAAATTTGGTCATAAAATCGAACTTGATAAGTTTATGAGTTTCAGCTCAATTTTGTGCATTGCTTCTTATCTTGTAATCAGCTTGGTGCCAAACAGTATTGTAAGCTTAATCGGCTGTGCCGTTTGCGGTCTTTCAGTCGGAATAATGTGGCCGGGCAGCTTCAGCAAGGCTTCTGCGGCGCTTAAAAGGGGAGGCACGGTGCTCTTTGCACTTCTTGCACTCGGCGGTGATGTCGGCTGTACAGTCGGTCCGACCGTTGTCGGTTTCGTTTCGGGCAAGTTCGGTGATAATATGAAAATGGGTATCCTTTTCGGTACTCTTTTCCCGCTTATCCTCCTTGCCGCAATATATGTTTGTAAAAAAATGAAACTCAAAGAAGATTAATCATTATATAATGCGGTAAACACATATTTAAAATAGCGCAAAAAAAGGAAGAACGGTTAATTCGTTCTTCCTTAATTTTTTATGTAATTATTAAATAATAATTATTCGCCCTTCATTTCAAGGAGCTTAACTTTACCGTCGTATGAAGCCTGTGACACACGGATAGAATCAGCAATAGCTTCTTCAATGTCATCTTCTTGAACGCCGAGTTCCTTAGTGTACTGGTTGTTGATGAAAAGGTCGAGGTCCATAATGTCAGGGAGATTGAATGGGTCCATACCTGATTCAATGCCTCTCTTCTTATAGTCCTTGGCAATGCCAATCATACCCATCTTCATCATCCAAGGCTGAACGCCGACAATCTTTCTGTCAGGACCCATTCCTCTTGCTTCGTAAACGATTTTAAGGAACTTGTCCCACTTCATATTGTACATAGCGATAGGAATAGCTTCAAAACCGTCGTGCTCTCTTACAGCGGCGCCGGCAATAGCCTGACCAACCTGACGGCAGGTAAGCATTGCAGTACCTCCCTTAGGATAAAGGGTGAACGGAAGGCTGTCCATCATCTTGAGTTGCTCAATAAGAATTGTCCAAACCGGCTTTCTGCCAGGCTGAGTACCGAAAATGTAAGGAAGTTCGAGTACGCAAGTTGAGAAGTTTTCGTCAGCTGCTCTCTTACAAATGTCTTCCTGCATCATTCTTGCCTTGAAGTATGGGTTTCTCTGCTGAAGTCTCATATCAGGTCTGCTCTTTGTGAGGTAAGCAAAGTATGAACCGAGAACTACTGCTCTCTTAACGCCAACCTTTTTGCAAAGAGGGAAAATCCTTCTGAGCGGTGCATTGTTAAATTTGTCATAATAGTCCATAACAGGATGAGGAAATTCGACTCTTTCATCAACACCTGCGGCGTAAATAAATACATCGTTGCCCTTGAGGAGTTCCATAATTTCTTCATCGCTCTTTTTGTTGATATCGCCGAAAACAATTTCCATTTCTTCAGGAATAGGAGCACCCTGAGGAAGCGGTGGCAAAGCAACTGATGTTACCTTGTGACCCATTTTGATAAGCTGGGTTGCAGCTTCGCAGCCAAGAAGACCTGTGCCGCCAATCATAAATATATTCATAATGTTTTCCTCCGTTACGCTTAGCGTAATTCTTTCGCCTGAACATTGTTAAACACTGTCCAAACCGTACAAGTATAATTATATCACTAATACAAATTTTGTCAATTCCTAATTATTCGGTTGTGAATAAGCAGCCATAACCGCACCCTCGTCCAAAGAAATTTCGTGTTTGAATAAATTTTCTTATAAGCAATTAATCTTTGAAAATT
>UQEY01000032.1 GCA_900540235.1 uncultured Eubacteriales bacterium | reverse complement strand
CTACGAAAGTCTTATCATTTTAGACTATTTAAAATAAAAAAATCACCGTAGGGGCAAATATCATTCGCCCGCTAAATTATAATTTATATTCCGTAACTTGATGTTATCGGGTCTTTGAAAAGAGGGATAAGCGGCGCAGCGAATGTAAAGAGAATAAAAATTGCAGACATTGCGCCAAACAAAATTATCGCAATAACAGTTGCTGTTTTGTTTTGAAGCTTATCGCTTTTTATAATTACATAATCAACCAAAAACGCTATAAACACTCCGACAAAAAACGACAAAATATTGAGCCAATCTATGTTTTTACCTATCATTCCGGTATAGGTATAAAAAAATGAAAGTGTTGCGCTCATACCTGCAATAACGCCGACAAATTTTGGGAAAAGAATATTGCCCCTTTTCATAATAATTGCCTGAACAATGCTCCATATTAAGAAAGGGAAAAATATCAGTTTCAGATGTTCCCATACGCTCTCATTAATCGGTGTAAACAAGCCGACAGCCGTGCTCTCACCGCTCCATTCATAAAAGAAATGCGAAAGTGTGCCGAGTATACTTACAAAAACGAAACCGATTATATCAAGTTTGAATAATTTTTTTGTCATATTATCACCGCTTATATTATATGTAATAAAATACTTTATTATAATATTTAAAATTCACTTGACATTTATTAAAAGTTATGATAAAGTATAACACGCACGAGATGTGCAAAACTTAATCTTGACAGGTTTAACCCGTCAGCTTGCAGAAGTACTCAAGTTGGTGACGAGGCGCCCCTGCTAAGGGCGTAGGTCGGGTAACCGGCGCGAGAGTTCGAGTCTCTCCTTCTGCGCCAAAAAAGAACATCCTTTTGGATGTTCTTTTTTTTGATGTAAAGAACAGAGACTCGAAATTTGCAATTCGCCAAGACAGAAAAGGAGAGGCTTCATTACGAAGCCTCTCCCCTTTTTTATTTTGTTTTAATTGTTTTTGCTTTTGACCAAGCGGAATACACTTTTTTGTTATTTACCTTTTTAAAGGTGCGTACACGAACATAGTATTTCTTCTTAGCCTTGAGGTTTTTAACGGTTTTCTTGGTTGTTTTTTGTTTATTAACCGTTACGGTTTTCTTATTCTTTTTAAACTTCTTATCCGTAGCAACCTGAACTTGATAACCCTTTACTGCACTGACTTTTTTATAATAAACAGTGAGTGATTTTTTGCCTGCTTTAAGCTTTTTAACTGAAGTCTTTTTAGGCTTAGTCACCTTTTTAGCCGCTTTTGCGGTTGTCTTGGCTTTTGTTGTGTTTGCTTTGGTTTGAGAAGTTTGGTTTGCGCTCGGTTTAGTTGTTTGCAAAGCGGTTGATGCAGTCGGTGCATTAGTTGAACTTTGAGCAGGTGTTGTTGTGCTCGAAGATGTTGAAGTTGCGCTTGACTGTGCCGAAGAAGCTGTCGTAGGCTGAGTTGTTGCAGGAAGCGAAGGAGGTGACGGCTCGGTAGTTGACGGTTCAGTCGTACTCGGCTCGGTAGTTGACGGTTGAGTCGTACTCGGTTCGGTTGACGGTGTTGTGGTTGTTGTGTCGTTCAAATCATCGTCACCGCCGTCTACACTGCCGATGCCTGTCGGGGCGGTTGTAGTTTCTTTAACATAAACCACCAAAGTCTTTTCAATTACGCCGAACTCGTAATAAATCGTCAACGGCATTTCATAATAGCCGGACTTTTTAGGACTGTAAATCGGCTTGCCCTCAACATAATCGGGTTCAACATATTTTGAACCGTCGATTGACATTTTAATATCCAAATCGCTTGGGCGAATTGTTGAGTTTGCATAAAAGTCACGAGCAGGCTTAATCTGCAAGTCTGTGATTTTTGAAATATCCCAAAGAGGATAAAGCGTTGTGTTTGACTTAATAATATCGGTTTTGCCTACGAGCAAAGAATTGTCCCAATAATCATAAGTCCAGCCGACAAACGGCACATCCGCAGGTTTGCTGACATTTTTCATCTCCACATTATAAGGAAGATAATCGCTGTACTTTGAGCCTTTTACAGCAGTGATTGACCTTTGTGACTCTGACAAATTTGTATAATGGCAGTCGTTCATTTCGTCATTAAGATATATATCTACATACTCTATTATGCTTTCATAATGAGCGTAGAAAGTAACTTTATCTTTTCTTTCGGGTGCGACATAATTGCTGTCAATTTGAGCACCCGAATTCTTATCCGTAAACCAGCCGACAAAGTTGTAGCCGCTTTTTTTTGCAGTCGGGAGTTCGCCGATAGATTCACCCGACGGAATATATTTATAAGTCGGCTTTGTTGTGGTTGAATTGTTGTTATAATCAAACTCAATCTCTACAATATTTTTGCTCCAAATACCGTAGAGGTTTAATTCGTTTTCAATCTCGTTAGTGTCGAACAAATCACCAATAAAACCGTCAGGCATTGTTGAGTCAGGACTGAAGCCCCAACCAACGAAATATTCGTCTATATACTGCTCGTCAATACCGCTCGGCGAAGGGAGAGCATATGTATCATCGTCGTAGCTTGCAGTAGTAACATTAACTGTGCCGGCGTTTTCACCGAACGAATAAATATTAACGGTAAAGTCACCGGTCTTTTTAATTACAGGATACAAATTGATTTCTTCACCGTCAACGCTTGACAGGTTGATATATGAATAGCCTTCCTTAATGTCGGGCAAACTTGCGTCTGCACTATATGCCCAGCCTGCGTTTCTTTTACCCTCAGGCAAATGAGCATATGAATCGTAATGAACAGCAGTACCCTTTTTGCCGTATGTTTCTGTACGAGAGGTCAAAATTTCTCCGTTCATATCGTAGAAATTAACTTTATAATTAATTGCTTTAAAAACAGGGAAAAGGGAAATAGTTGTTTTTGTTGTTGCAACATTAATGCTTGCACCGTCGGTATACTTAACATCAAGGTCGGCAGCCGATTCTTTCCAACCTACAAACTTGTAACCCTTTTTATAAAGTTTGAGCTCGGTTGTTGTTTTAAGAGTTGCAGTAGAATTATTACCTATTTGCTGAGTTGAGATAAGCATATTATCTTCATTGTAATAATTGATAGTTACAATGCTTGTGCCGGTAACATATAAAGGATAAAGCGTAATAGTTTGAGCCGAACTTCTTTCGTTAAACATAACGGCTTCGTCCTTATATTCAACATCGGTCTTGTTTTTAGCAGTTGCCCAGCCGATAAAAGTGCTGCCCGGTTTTGCATTGAGCACGCCGAGTGAAGCGGCTGATTTGAGCTTGCCCTCTACATCGTAAGTAAAACTTTGAGTAGTAGGAAGCATTTGACCCTTATTATTAAAGAAACGAACTTTATAAACAATAGGAGTCCATTCGGCTTTGAGCGTAACTGATTTTGTTACAACATCTGTACTGCTTACCGAGTTTCCGTCCTCGTCAAACCAACCGTTGAAAGTATAGCCTGTTTTGTTTGGAATCGGTAAATTGCCGTATTGCTCATCTTTAGCATAATATTTTGACTCGGAATTAAGTGTACCGCCGTTTGCGTCAAAATTAACGCTTACGGTTTTTACATCATTCAAGCTGTAAGTAAATGTTGCGGGAACTGATGATGTTTCAATATAAGCTACATAAGTGCCTATGCCGAAAAACTCTAAAACAGTGAGTGCGCCGCCGTTCAAATTGTTGCCTGTAAATTGCGAGCCGTTTTTGCTTGTAATTTTAACGCTTGCCTTTGCACCGCTGAGCTTAAACTGATAGTAACCCGGCTTTGTAACAATAAAGCCCACCTGATACTTATTAGCGTTTGCAAGCAAAGAAGTTGAAAGAGTTACGGTTTTTTCAGTATTGAGCGCAGTAACAACATACGGCGTCCAATTAGCTGTAAGTGTTACGGTTTGACCGTCTGTAGTTGAAAGGTTTTTAACGGTTTCGCCGTCGGAATATTTCATTATACTGCTGTTTTCTTCGCTCCAACCGAGGAAGAGCTTTTCTTCATATTCCTTGAGCATAACATCATTTGCAAGCGGCAAAGTAAATTCTTCGTTATACTTAACTGTTACCGTGTTAATGTTGTAGTAGCCGCTTCCGGAAGTTCCTTTAAGTACAAGCTTATACTCAATCGGGCGGTACTTTGCAGTAATGGTTGAATCTTCCTTTAAATTATAAACGGTTTCGCTTGTTACTTCGTTATCGTTTGAATCAAACCAACCGACAAGTTTATATCCCGTAATTTTAGGAGTAGGAAGGCTGCCGTATTTTTCACCGTATTTAAGCTTTTTAACTAACTGGCTTTCGGCTACACCGCTGCCGCCTGCCGAATCAAGAGTTACTGTATATTCAGGAGCGGAATAATGCGCATAAAGAGTATGGTCGTAAGAATAAACTACCTTTGAACCGTTAATATAATTTCCGTTTTCGTCACGCCATTCCACAAACTTAACATTATTGTCGTTTGGCGCCGGAACAGGAGCAGGGAGTGCACCGTAAGTATCGCCGATATTATATTCCTGCGATTCCTTGAAGCAAGTACCGTTTTGAGGGTCAAATGTAACAGTAATTTTGCCCTCGGTAACATTGCAGTTAATGCCGTGCTCCTTTGCAAATGTTTCAATATAACTTCCGCTTGTTGTTATAATAGTAAAATGATATTTATCTGCAATACCGTCAAAAGTATCGTCAGCTACTTGTGAAATTGTAGACGGAATATACACTCTTATAAGCTTAGGGCAATCGGCAAAAACAGTAGAACCGATTGAAGCGGTACATCCGTTTTCAAAAACTACATCTGTAAGACTCCTACTGTCTGACAAAACGCTTTCGCCGATAACTTTTGTCGTTTTAGGAAAAGCGAAAGATGTAAGTTTGTCACACCAATAAAAGGCAAGTTGCTCGATTGTTACAGTGTTTTCAAGCGAAACATCCAAAAGCTCGTTACAGCCGTAAAACGCACTGTCGCCTATAAATTCAGCCTTTGTTGTAAGCTTTGTAATATCGGTTTGTGCAAACGCACATTCGCCGATTTCCTTAACATTAAGCGTATCAATTTCGCCGTCAACATAAGCTTCGTCAAACGCCATTTTGCCGATTGATTCAAGCTTTTCGTCAAAAGTAACCGAATAAAAATAGCCTTCGCTAAACGCATAGTCGCTTATTTTCGTGGCATTTTTTACAATAAGGTCAACGCAGTCGTCTGTAAAGATTTCATTAATCAACTTGCTGTAATCTTCCTTTGACATAAAATCTTTCAGTTTGCCGGTTTCGCCGCCGTGGGCGTCAACTTCAAGAACCAAATTATCTTCGTCTAAAATATAAGTGGTTTTAATTTTCTGACTTTCAGCGGTACTTGTTTTGCCTGTATTTTCCGCAAGTGCCGAGAAGTCCATACCAAAGCACATACTTACTGCCATTATTAATGATAAAAATATGCTTATGGCTTTTTTCATAAAAATTCCCCCTTTTTTAATTTTTTCGCAATTTTTGAGCGGTGCAATCAAAAATCACAAATTTATTTCAACGCCATTCTACCATATCAAATAATTCAGTATATAAAAAGCGCAAAAATGTATTGCTTTTATTGTAAAAATGTACACGAAAAGTGCATAAATAAAAGCATTTTGAAATTTTGAAAAAGTAAGTTACACATCTATATTATAATTCCGTTACGGAATTTTGTCAAGCCACGCAGGCAATATAATTTGAGTATAGAATTTAACAAAACGGTGATATATATGAAAACAAGAAAGCGTGACTACGGCAACTGCAATATGGTAGGCAAAAATATTGAACGGCTGAGGAAAGAAAAAGGAATAAAACAAAAAGATTTCATCTCAAAGCTTCAGGTTTACGGTCTTGATATCAACCCGACAAGCTATTCAAAACTTGAAGGGCAAATAAGGCTTGCAAGCGATAAAGAGGTCTACTACTGCGCAAAGATATTAAAGGTTAAAATGGAAGATTTGTTTGAGGAATAAAGTTTATCTTTTTAGAGCACACAATAAGTTTTCGGGCGAATGATATTCGCCCCTACGAAAATCTATATTCGGAGACCCCGGAAAGCGTAAGCTTTTTGGGGAGAGGAGAAGGGAATGAAGTGTTTATTATAAATTTTCAAAGATTAATTGCTTATAAGAAAATTTATTCAAACACGAAATTTCTTTAGACGATGTAGGGGTCGGCGTCCCCGACGACCCGCTAAGATAAACTATAATTTATCAAAACAAAAAGGAGAGCAATTTGCTCTCCTTTTTTAATACCCAATATTTAATTTTAAAACTCAGCCCTCGTATTCGTCCTCATTTTCCCAGTTATGCCAAATGTTTTGAACATCGTCGTTTTCTTCAAACATATCAATCATTCTTGCCATATTCTTCATATCGTCCTCAGACTCAAGCCTTGTATATGTTTGAGGAATGTAAGCAGGTTCACTTGAAATGATGTGATAACCCTTGCCCTCAAGTTCGTCACGAATAGCGCCAACATCGTTAGGCTCTGTTCTAATCTCAAAAATGTCTTCTTCATCTGTAAGGAAGTCAGAAGCGCCTGCTTCAAGTGCGTCCTCCATAAGCTGGTCCTCGTCAACATCTTCCTTTTCAATAACGATAACGCCCTGCCTGTCAAACATAAATGTAACAGAACCCGGTGTGCCCATATTGCCGCCTGCCTTGTCAAAGTAATGCCTTACTTCAGAAGCAGTTCTGTTTCTGTTATCTGTAAGTGCTTCAACAACTACTGCAATACCGCTCGGACCGTAACCCTCATATACGATTTCTTCAAAGTTTGTGCTGTCGCTTTCGCCGGCAGCCTTCTTTAACATTCTGTCAATATTGTCGTTTGGAACATTGTTTTGCTTAGCTTTTGCAATAACATCACGAAGCTTAGCGTTATTGTTAGGGTCAGGACCACCGTTTTTAACTGCTACGGCAAGTTCTCTGCCTATTTTTGTAAATACTTTTGCTCTTGCTGCGTCATTTGCACCCTTTTTTCTTTTAATGGTGCTCCATTTGTTATGACCGCTCATATTTTCACTCCTAACATTAATTATAATTTTATATATTTAACTTTGCTATTTTAACATATTATTTGCTATATATCAAGTGCGTATTTTTAAAATTAGTTATTGTATATTTACTCGCTGTATGATATTATAGATATGTATAATTATATAAAATCACAAAAAAATTGGAGGACCTAATATGTATTCAGATTATTACGATTCAATAGGCAAGGTTGCCGAAACAGATAAGGAAGTTGCAGATGCAATGGCTCTTGAACTCAAGCGCCAGCGTGACAATATTGAACTTATTGCTTCTGAAAACCTTGTTTCACCACAAGTAATGGCAGCTATGGGCAGTGTGCTTACAAATAAGTATGCCGAGGGTTTGCCTGCAAAGCGTTACTACGGCGGTTGCCAATATGTTGATATTGTTGAAAACATTGCTATTAAAAGAGCTTGTGAACTTTTCAAATGCAACTATGCAAATGTTCAGCCTCATTCAGGTGCTCAGGCTAACACTGCTGTTTATCTTGCACTTCTTAAACCGGGCGATACCGTTATGGGTATGAGCCTTGATAACGGCGGTCACCTTACTCACGGTTCACCTGCAAATATCAGCGGTAAGTATTTCAATTTCGTTGCTTATGGTGTTGACGAAAACGGTTTTATCGATTATAAGGAATTTGCAAAGCAGGTTAATAAAGTTAAGCCTAAGCTTGTTGTAGCAGGTGCTTCTGCTTATCCAAGGGAAATTGATTTTAAAACTATGGCTGACATTGCTCACGCTAACGGCGCTATGTTTATGGTTGATATGGCTCATATTGCAGGTCTTGTTGCCGCAGGTCTTCATCAATCTCCTATTCCTTATGCAGATGTTGTAACCACCACTACTCATAAAACTCTCCGTGGTCCTCGTGGCGGTCTTATCCTTTGCAATAACGAATATCTTATCAAAAAGCTTAATTCTGCTGTATTCCCGGGTACTCAGGGCGGACCTCTTATGCATGTTATCGCAGGTAAGGCTGTTTGCTTCGGTGAAGCTCTTAAACCTGAATTTAACGAATATCAAAAGAGAGTTATTGAAAATGCAAAAGCTCTTGCCGACGGTCTTATGAACAGAGGTATGAAGCTTGTTTCGGGCGGTACAGACAACCATCTTTGCCTCCTTGACCTTCGTGGTACAGGCGTGACAGGTAAGGAACTTGAAAACAGACTTGACGAAGTTCATATTACTCTTAATAAGAATACCGTTCCTAACGAACCGCTTTCACCGTTCGTTACCTCAGGTGTTCGTATCGGTACTCCTGCCGCTACCACAAGGGGTCTTAATACCGACGATATGGACAAGATTGCAGAATATATTACCCTTGCTGTTACCGACTTTGATAATCAAAAAGATTATATCACAAACGGCGTAGCAGAAATTTGTGCAAAGTATCCGCTTTACGAGTGATAATATGAAAGTATTACTTATAAGTATATTAAAATTCGGACTTGGGATTTTATATGCACCTATTAAGTTGTTTAAAACTAAAAACAGGATAGTTTACCTTTCGAGGCAAAGTAATGATAAAAGCCTTGATATGAGGCTTCTTGAAGAAGCTGTAAAAAAGGAATGTCCGAATACCGAGCAAGTGTTCAGGCTCAGGATGATTCCCGACGGCTTTTTCGGTAAAATATCGTACTGTTTTTCAGTTATAGGCGATATGTATTATCTCGCTACTTCAAAAGTTGCGATTCTTGATACTTATTCAATTACCGTTTCGTGCCTTAGGCATAAAAAGAGCCTTAAAGTTATTCAAATGTGGCACGCTCTGGGTGCGCTTAAAAAGTTCGGTCTTCAAAGCGTAGGCACCAAAGAGGGCAGGGATGAAAAAGTAAGCCGTGCTATGTGTATGCATAAAAATTACGACTATGTTCTTGCTCCGAGTAAAAAGACGGCTAAGTTTTATATGGAGGCTTTCGGTTGCGACAGCAGTAAAATTAAGATTTGCTCGCTTCCGAGGGTTGACGATATTTTGACCGATAATAATGCGTCATCAAGGTTTTTCAGTGAAAATCCCGGTTTGAGCCACGATAAAATCGTGCTTTATCTTCCTACTTTTCGTGACAGGGAAGCGTATGTGGCTGAAATGCTTAAAGTTGAGTTTAGAGGTCTTGAGGGCTACCACCTTATTATAAGCGCTCATCCTCTTTTTTCTAAAATTAAAGTTGAAGATGAATTTTCATATTCCGGAAGGTTTTCTACTTACGACTTAATGAAAGTTGCCGATGTTATCATTACCGACTATTCGGCTTGCGCATTTGAAGCAAGTGTGCTTATGAAACCGCTTTACTTCTTCGTTCCCGATTATGACGAATACTCCAAGGAGCGTGGAATTAATGTCGAACTTAAAGAGGAAATGCCAACTGCTACTTTTGAAGATGCCGAACAACTTGTAAACTCAATCAAATCAAATAATTATGATTTTGACTCGCTTTATAAATTTAAGTCCGATTATGTTGAAAATACAAAAGCAAACAATGCTGAGATACTTGCAAAATTTATTTCAATGCTTGTTTAATTTATTATAAAGAAGGCTAAATTAATGGAATACACATTTTCTAATAAAATTTCTTCTCTCCAGCCAAGCGCTATAAGAGAAATACTTAAAGCGACAGCAGACCCGAAAATTATTCCTCTTGCAGCAGGTAACCCTGCACCTGACGCTTTCCCGGTTGAAGAAGTTAGGGCTATTGCGTCGGAAATTCTTGATACCCGTCCTATAGATGCACTTCAGTACGGCGTGTCCGAGGGTTATCAACCGCTTCGTGATACTATCAAATCTTGGATGAAAAAGCACGAAAATATCGGCAAAGACTTTGACGATATCCTTATTGTTTCCGGTGCTACTCAGGTTATGGACCTTGCAACAAAAGTTCTTTGCAACGAGGGAGATACCGTTATTTGTGAAGAACCGTCGTTCATCGGTTCACTCAACTGTTTCCGCTCATATGGCTGTAAACTTAAAGGTGTTCCCGTTGAAGCTGACGGTATGGATGTTAACGCACTTGAAGAAGTGCTTAAAACTACACCTAACGCTAAGTTTATCTATACTATTCCTAATTTCCAAAACCCATCGGGCGCAACTATGTCCCTTGAAAAGAGAAAGAAACTCTACGCACTTGCCAAGCAGTACGGCATTATGATTCTTGAGGATAACCCATATGGTGATTTAAGAGTTCACGGTGAAGCTTTACCTACAATTAAATCTATGGACGAAGACGGTATTGTTATTTATGCAGGTTCGTTTTCAAAGATTCTTTCGCCGGGTCTTCGTGTTGCATATTGTATTGCTCCTAAAGCTGTTACCGCTAAAATGACAGTAGGTAAACAGGCATCGGATGTTCATACCGCTTGCCTTAACCAAATGATTGTTGACGAATGGTTTAAGCAGTATGATGTTGACGCTCATATTAAGCATATTCAGGATATCTATCGCAATAAACTTAATCTTATGTGCGACTGCATTGACGAGCATCTCGGTGATTTCGTTGAATATGTTAAGCCGGAGGGCGGACTTTTCGTTTGGTGCAAACTTCCTGACTATGTAGATATGCTTGAGTTTGTTAAAAAAGCAGTAGAAAAGAATGTAGCCGTTGTTCCGGGTAACGCTTTTCTTATGGATGATACTCAAGCGTCGCACTATATTCGTCTTAACTTCTCAACTCCTACCGACGACGGTATAATCAATGGTATTAAGGCGCTCGGAGAAGTTGCAAAATCATATAGATAATCGGAGAAATAATTATGTCAGAAGAAATTAAAAAAGAACGCAAAAAAAGAAGCCTTTCTCTTATTCAGCCTACAAGTGTTCCTACTTTGGGCAACTATCTCGGTGCTATGCGTGGCTGGAAAGACTTTCAGGATGATTTTGATACTGTTTTTGGAATTGCCGATTTACATTCAATTACAGTAAGGCAGGACCCTAAAAAGCTTAGAGAGCAAACTACTCAGCTTTATGCTTTGCTTATGGCAACAGGTCTTGACCCTGATAAGAGTATACTTTTCATTCAGTCGCATGTGCCGCAACATTCTCAGCTTGCTTGGATACTTAATTGCTATACTCAGTTTGGCGAGCTCAGCCGTATGACACAGTTTAAGGATAAATCTCAGCAACACGCAGATAATGTTAACGCAGGTCTTTTCACTTATCCGTCGCTTATGGCTGCCGATATTCTTCTTTATCAGGCTGATGTTGTTCCTGTAGGCGTTGACCAAAAGCAGCACCTTGAAATTACAAGGGATATTGCTGAGCGTTTCAACGGAATCTACGGTAATGTTTTTACCGTTCCTGAGCCTTATATTACAAAGACTGCGGCTAAGGTTATGAGTCTTGCAGACCCAACAAGGAAAATGAGTAAGTCTGACCCTAACCCAAAGGGCACTGTTTACCTAACAGATGACCCAAGCGTAATTATGAAGAAATTTAAGAGCGCTGTCACCGACAGTGAAATGAGTGTTCGCTATGCAGACGGCAAGGACGGTATCAATAACTTGATGTCAATTTACTCTGCAGTTACAGGTAAAGATTTTGATGCTATTGAAGCTGAATTTGCAGGAAAAGGCTACGGCGACTTTAAGTCTGCTGTAGGTGAAGCCGTTGTTGCGGAACTCGAACCTGTTCAAAAGCGTTATAACGAACTTATTAAGGATAAAGCATTCCTTCAGGAAAAATGGACGCAAGGTGCGCAAACTGCTCAAAAAGTATCTCAGCGTACACTTGATAAGGTTATGAAAAAAGTTGGCTTTGTGTTAAAATAATTATTAAAAAGGCTTGATTTTTCAAGCCTTTTTTGTTATAATGTTCCAGCATTCGTAGAAATACAAACGAATACGCACACATTCGAGTTAAGCCTTAGGTGATTTTTATGGGCTTTTGCCATACTCGGTGTGGAGGAATTAACCTTAAAGGAGGAAATAATAATGGCAAATGTAGTTTCAATGAAACAACTTTTAGAAGCAGGTGTTCACTTCGGACACCAAACAAGAAGATGGAACCCTAAAATGGCTGAATACATCTTCACAGAGCGTAACGGCATCTATATCATCGACCTTCAGAAGACTGTTAAGAAGCTTGATGAAGCTTATATGTATGTTCGTGACCTCGCAGCAGACGGTGGTTCAATCATCTTCGTTGGTACAAAGAAGCAGGCTCAGGAATCAGTTAAGGAAGAAGCAGAGCGTTGCGCAATGCCATATGTAAATGCAAGATGGCTCGGCGGTATGCTTACTAACTTCAAGACTATCCGTGGCAGAGTTGCTCGTCTTGCTCAGCTTAAAGCTATGAGAGAAGACGGCACATTCGACCTTCTCCCAAAGAAGGAAGTTGTCGGTCTTGAACTTGAAATCGAAAAGCTTGAAAAGTACCTTGGCGGTATCACAGAAATGAAGAAGATTCCTGATGCAATGTTCATCGTTGACCCTCGCAAGGAAAGAATCGCTGTATCAGAAGCTATTAAGCTTGGTCTTCCAATCGTAGCTATCGTTGATACAAACTGTGACCCGGATGAAATCGACTATGTTATTCCTGGTAACGATGATGCTATTCGTGCAGTTAAGCTTATTGCAGGTGCAATCGCTGACGCTGTAATCGAAGGCAGAGACGGTAACGACACAGCAGAAGAAACTGCTGAAGAAGCAACTGAAGAAGCTGCTGAATAATTTAATATAAACATTTACTATTTTTAGGAGGATAATATAATGGCATTTACAGCACAAGATGTTAAGGCTCTTCGTGAGAAGACCGGCGTTGGTATGATGGAATGTAAAAAAGCTCTTGTTGAAGCTGACGGTGATATGGACAAGGCTGTTGACTTTCTTCGTGAAAGAGGTCTTGCAGCTGCAGCTAAGAAAGCAACAAGAATTGCTGCCGAAGGCGTAGTTCTTCCTTACTATGATGCCGAAGCTAAGAAGGGCGTTGTAGTAGAAGTTAACTCTGAAACAGACTTCGTTGCTAAGAACGAAAAGTTTATGAACTTTGTAGAGGGCGTTGCTAAGACTATTCTTGCAACAGACCCTGCCGATGTTGAAGTTCTCAAGGATGAAAAGTTTGACGGTACAGACAGAACTGTTACCGAAACTCTTAATGACCTTGTTCTTTCAATCGGTGAAAATATGAAAGTTCGTCGTTTTGAAAGAATGGACGGCGTTGTTTCAACTTATATTCACGGCGGCGGCTCTGTAGGTGTTATGGTTGGCTTTGATGTAGCTGATGAATCTAAGGCTTCTGCTCCTGAATTTGATGCTATGGGCAAGAATGTAGCTATGCAAATCGCAGCTATGAGCCCTGCATATCTCGACGAAGCTTCAGTTCCTGAAGAAGTAGTTGAGCACGAAAAGACTATCCTTGCAGCTCAGATGAAAGAAGACCCTAAGATGGCTTCTAAGCCTGAAGCAGTTCTTGCTAAGATTGCCGCTGGTAAGATGGGCAAGTACTACAAGGAAAACTGCCTTGTTGACCAGGAATTCGTTCGTTCAGACCTTTTCCAGGGTGATGTTAAGGGCTATGTTGCTTCAGTTGCTAAGGAACTCGGCACTGAAATCAAGCTCAACGGCTTCATCAGAATGATGAAGGGTGACGGCCTTGAAAAGAGAGAAGAAAACTTTGCTGAAGAAATTGCAAAGCAAATCAACGGCTAAGACTTCTGCAAAAATTTAAATAATTTGATTTAAACGGCTTAAAACTAACGGTTTTAAGCCGTTTTTACATGTCAAATAAAAATGAGGCAAACGTTCTATGTCAACTGCATATATAGATGGTACAAAATATGAAGAGATAACTTCTCCAAAAACAATATCAGGTTTCAGAACTATACCTTTCTTTAGTAATGTGGAACAGTTATTTAAGGACTGGAGAGATAAACAGAATATTTGTAAAAGTAAAATGGGGAATAGATAGAGAGCAAAAGAAGAATTTGGTGATTTGGTTTTTACTACAAAATATGGCTCTCCGTTAACCAGATATGCTTTAGCTCATACCACACAAATTATCATTAAAAATATGCGTAATATTGAAGGATATAATGCTCAAAATGAAGGTCGAGAGCCAAGATTTATTGATAATATATATCCACACGCATTCAGACACACTTTTGCAACAAGATGTTTTGAAAAAAAGATGGAGCCGTACTTTGTTCAAAAAATTATGGGACATGCAAATTACAGTACAACATTATCCTATACTCATATATTAGAAAATAAGTCCAATATGGAAAAATGAAAGGCGAGGATTTGCTTGGTTTAGTATCTTGATTTGTTATTTATAGGCCTTTTTAATCCTGAGAAATATTTCTCAGGATTTTTCTGCTTGCATATGATGAATAGTTGCTTTTTTAGATAAAGAATTATTAGGCATATTTTATTTATGATAGTATTTCGTTTTGTGAATTACGAATTATTGTGAAAAATATTTATTTAATAATACTATATTTTAAATTTGATTATTAATTTAAGATGTGTTACTATTAATTTAATAAAATATGTTAGGTTGTGTTAATTTTGGAATCTGTTTTTTATTTAAAAAACGGTATTTCTATAAATGAACTTTCTTTTATACAAAAACATGATGATATGTTTTATATTGAAAGTGTCGATAAGAATCAAGAAAAAAGATATTCTTTTGATGGCGATTCGTTGCTTGAAGAGATAGATTTACAGTTAGTTTCTTTATACGATAGATTTCGAGATCTATTTTTTATTGATAAAAATCAGTATTATTTTGAGTATAGTATTTTACCTAATTTTATATGTGATGCTGGATATGATTCGGACTGTGCTTTAACTAAAACATACCTTATTGAATTGTTGAAAAATGATGATTTGTTTCTTAATATTGAAAATCGATTTAAGCATCTATATTTTAATGACTGCTGTTTTCTTATAAGAACGATTCAAAATCTCATGATGAATTTGCAGAATGATTTTATCAATTATTATGTTGAATTACCTAATGTTGGAGAATACAGCAAGACTTTTAATAGAGATGGTGTCTTTTTTGAAGTTTCTAATATTACAACAAATATTTCTAATTTAGTGGACAATTATTTTATAAGAGCATATTCAATTTTAGACTTGTTCTGTAAAATTGCAACTGAAATTGAATTCCCGGAAAAAGAATTTGTTCGTTATAAAAAACTTAATAGTTCAAAAAAGATTTGGGGAGATAGAAAAAATTTAAAAATTAATGGCTCAATCGGAACTATATTTGAGAAATGCGAAACAATTAGCATTATAGAATCTTTAAGAAACGAGATCGTTCATAATGGCTCATGGGAGTTTAGTCCCAAAGTGTTTGTCGTTTGCGAAAATTCTAAAATTATTGAAAGATTTATGCTTTTTCCAGATATTGAACAAGGGCGGTTGGCCACTTTACAAAACAGAAAACATTTTTTTGGCGATGGGATCAAAGTTAATGATAAATTTATTGAAATCCATTTTGATTTCTTTAAGCGAATTTTCAACACATTAAATTTCTTACTTAAATAAAGTCATATGACTTGATAGCGTGTAGATGAAAGGTTTTTGATTTAGTTATTCAGTTTAATAAGCAAATTATATACAGAATAAGAATTTAAAAATTATTTTACAACCTTGATGACAGTTTGTGAAAGCTTATGATAATATTGTTGGTCAAAATAAGTTTCGAGGCGATAGAAGTGAGATGTGTTTATTTTGCTTTCAAAACACCTTAAGTTAAATTTGAGGTAGCCGATTAAATCTATAATGCGAAAACACCGAGTTTAAGCCAAATTTGAAATCTTTTTTGCATTTCAAATCAACGGCTAATTAAACATTCAAGAGCATCTCGAAAGAGGTGCTCTTTTTTTGCAAATAATTATGACAGAGGTGTTTTATGAAAAAATATTCAACCATTCTTTTTGACCTTGACGGAACGCTCACAGATTCATCAAAGGGAATTATTAATTCTATCATTTATGCGCTTAAAAAGTACGATATCAATGATTATGATATGTTGCTTTTAAAAAAGTTTTTGGGTCCGCCGCTTCACGAATCGTTTAAAAAATATTTCGGTTTTGATAAGGAAAAATCTTTGCAGGCAGTAAAATTTTACCGTGAATATTTCAGCACAAAAGGTTTGCTTGAAAACGAAGTTTATTGCGGCGTAAACGATTTGCTTCAAAATCTTAAAGAAAACGGAAAAACTCTTATTGTTGCCACCTCTAAGCCTCAGCCGTTTACTGATAGAATTATGGAGCATTTTGACCTTGCAAAATATTTCGATTTCATCGCAGGTTCAAATATGGATACTACCCGTTCAAAAAAGGCAGAAGTAATTGAATATGCACTTAGTGAATGTAATATCAATGACAAATCTAAAGTTGTAATGATTGGCGACAGGGCAGAAGATATGATAGGCGCTCAAACGGTAGGTATTGATTCAATCGGCGTAGAATATGGATATGGCACATTTGATGAACTCAAAAATGCCGGCGCAACATATATTGTTAAAACGGTTGACGAATTAAAAAAATTACTAAGCTGATAAAACATTTAAGAGCATCTCGAATGAGGTGCTCTTTTTTTGCAAATAATTATGACAGAAGTGTTTTATGAAAAAATATTCAACCATTCTTTTTGACCTTGACGGGACGCTCACAGATTCATCAAAGGGAATTATTAATTCTATCATTTATGTGCTTAAAAAGTACGATAGATATTAGAATTATAAATTGGAATAATTACATAAAAATAAATTAAAATTTATATTTATACGCCAACAATTTCTTCAAAAGTGTTGTATGAACTACAAAAATGTGATATAGTGTTAATGTATAGTATTTTGGTAAGCATTACTAAAGGAGGAATTATTGTGAAAAGAATTATCAGTATTTTATTAAGTATTTCTCTTGTATTTTCAGTTACTATGTCAACTTTTGTAGCAAATGCCGCAACGAAAATTGCCATCTATTATAACGATGCTGAACTTACGGAGACTCTTCATATTACCGAATATGACTCGGCGCAGTTTACGATTCATTCCGATACCGATTTGCCTGCCGGTTCTACGGTTGAGTGGGAAAGTAATATGCCGCTTCTTGCCGATGTTGACGAAAACGGTAAGGTTACGGCTTATGACTATTCAAAAGCCGCAGTAATCAAATATTGGCTTGATAACGAAGTGCGACCTATTCCTATTATAGGTAATGCAACTGCCGATGCTATTGAAAAAGCTTTTGCAAAAGCCGGAATTGACCTTAACGACAACAATCTCAATACCGACCTTGTTGTTGCTATTGTTAAGGGTATTAACCAAACATTGGGTGAGCAACTTGAAAAAATACTCAATAATATGACCATAACAATTACTGCAAGGCTTTTGAGCGATGGCGGAAGCGTTCTTGCAACCGACACGGCAGAAGTTGTTGTTGACCAAAGCCTTGCGGGTAATATTTGGCCTACCGGTGTTCATATTACAAATAAAAAAACCGTGCCTAAAACTGTAGCTGTCGGCAAACAAGTTCAGCTTTACGGCGCTGTAACTCCTGTTAGACTTAAACAGGGGGTTAAGTGGAGTGTAGGTAAAACTATCGACACCGAATCGAAAAAGCACGCAACAATCACTTCTGACGGTCTTGTTACATTTACTTCTGCCGGCAGCGTAACTATTCGTGTTAACCCTGAAAGTAACTTGTACGCAGCAGTTTCGGATACTGTTGATTTTACTGTAGTTCCTGTCGAGGAACTTCCTGTTACAGACTTTTCTATCGGCGGAACTCTTGAAATTAAAGAGGGTGAAACCACTCAACTTTCTATTGAAAATGTAACTCCTGCCGGTGCTTACACAGGCAGTGCTGAATGGAGTAGTTCGGATACTACAGCCGCAGTTATTACTAAGGATGGTACGGTAACCGCTCTTGACGCAGGTTCAGGTGTTTCATTATCTAAAACAGTTACAATTACTGCAACAATAGACGGTGTTACCAGAACCGCTTCGCTAAAAATTAACAGAAACATTATCGGTGACACAATCAATAGCGTTGAGATAAAAGGCTATGATAATGTTGCTCTTAATGAAACTAATAAATATACAGCAGAAGTTACTCCGTCAAGGCTTAATTCAAACAGCGGCGTAGTTCGTGAATGGGGTCTTTATGATTCTCAAACGGGTAACCTTGTTCTCGCAACTTCCGATTCTCCTGCAAGCAACGGCTTCGCAACGATAGATACAACCGGTAATCTTATTGCAACAGGTGTCGGAATGATTAAAATGTATGTGAAAGTTACATATAACGGCACTTCTATTGAAGCTAAAAAAACAGTTTCCTCAGGTATCCCTATCACGAGTTTCTCCCTTTCAAAGGGCAACGGCTTTACTACAAATGTTTTAACAGGCAGTCGTGATTCTTTCCTTGAAGAGGGCAAGACAGCTAAAATTAATATTACCGATATTTTACCTGCCGACTATGACCCTGATTTGCTCAATAATGCAGTATGGCAAAGTTCAGACCCGTCGGTTGCTTCAGTTGACGCAGAAGGTAATGTTTTCGGTCTTGATTCGGGCGGACTTACTATCTATAATTCAAAATCTGTTACAATTACAGCAATAATCGGTGGCGTTTCTGCATCTATCACATTTAATGTAAGGGGCGCTTCTGTAAATAAACTTGTTAATGCTTCAATAACAGGTAACGATTATGTTGTAAAAGATTTCCCGAGAAGTTATACTTCAATCTTTTCTCCGTCAAGAATTAATGTTAAAAATGTTCACTGGGGTCTTTCAACCGATGACGGAAGCCGACCGTGGAATTCTGCTTGGAACAGTACAACCGGTAACACTGAAAACAGCTTTGCTTCTGTTGATTCAAACGGTAAAGTTACCGGTAAAGCAGCAGGTAAAACAACCTTGTGGCTCTTTGGTCGTGAGGGTGTAACTTCTCTTGAAGGCTCTTTTGCAGAAACTTCAAAAGAAATTCAGGTTGTAGAAATTTTGCCGAATAATATCTCTGTTACCGCACCGGAAAAATACGATTATGTTGAGGGCGATACCGAACTTGATTTGACCGGTTTGAAAGTTTCTGCAATATATGACCGTTCAAAACTTGCAGAATATTATCCGGATGCCGAGGATTACGGCGATTCTCTTATCAGTGTCGATGTTGACGATTATGAAATCAGCGGTTTTGACCCTACTTTGATTGATAAAGAACAATATATTATTGCAACTCTTGTCAGAGCCGGTGAGCAGTTTCGTGCAGTATTTCCGATTAAAGTCAATTCAAAAGCAGTTGAATCTATAGATATTACCGCTCCTAAATATGCGTACATCGAGGGCGCAAAAG
This sequence comes from uncultured Eubacteriales bacterium, assembly GCA_900540235.1. Lineage (GTDB taxonomy): Bacteria > Bacillota > Clostridia > Oscillospirales > Acutalibacteraceae > Eubacterium_R. The sequence goes on along the minus strand of UQEY01000032.1, from coordinate 2,595 downwards.
AGCTTGATTTGACCGGACTTCAAGTGTTTGCAAATTACAGTAACGCACCAAGAGAGGAAATATTTGATTATAAAGTAGATGACTCTGAGATTGATTATAATAAGTTTGATGAAGAACAAACTGCTAAAGTTATTTATACTCACTACGGTCGCAGCGCCGAAGATACTTTCCCGATTATAATTTACGGTAAACCTGTAGTCAGTGTTGATACCTCCGGCTATGACGGTTCGTGGACGAGCGGTGATGTTACCTTTACTTTAGACAGTACGCATAAGCTTGACGGCGTTAAATACTATTATAATATTAATGGCGGCGAATGGACTGAAATGAGCGGCGATACACTTACTGTATCCGAAAGCACAAATGCCACATATGCGTTCAAATCTGTTAACAGCGCAGGTATCGAAAGTGATTCAACTCAAAGTTATGCTGTGAAAATAGATAAAACCGTTGCAAGCTTTAATCTTGTTCAAGATGTAACCGAAATTACAAATCAATCTTATTGCGTTAAGATTACCGATTTGCAAGTGGGCATTTCAGGTGTTAAGGCGGTTTACTTGAACGGTGACGCTATTGACAGCCAAAGCGAGTTTACAGTAACTCAAAACGGTGAATATACAGTTAAAGTTGTTTCAAACAGCCTGCTCGAAAGCGAAAAGACTATTAAAATTGAAAATATCGATACTCAAAAACCAACTGTTACAGAAGTGACGGTCGCTCATAAAGATACAAAAGATTTTGCAAGATTTGTAAACAAAATGACTTTCGGTCTTTTCTTTAACAAAACAACAGAGCTTACAGTTAAAGCAGAGGATGAGGGCGTTGCCGGTGTTGACAAAATAGAATATCGTTTTGTTGACGAAACGGGAACTCCTTTAACCGATTGGGCAGTATACGACGATAACAATAAACCTTTGCAAGATGCGAACTTTAAGGGTTATGCCGAAGCGAGAGCAGTTGATAAAGCAGGTAATGTTTCCGACAGTAAGTTAAATGACGGCTATGTTATTGACAAGGAAGCCCCTACCGATATTGTTATCACTGCCGAAGCCGGCGAAGAAGCTTATGAAAGCGATACTTGGACTTCAAAAGATGTCACAATCAAACTTTCTTCAACTGCATATTCGGGAATTTACAGATATTATTACAGCGTTAACGGTTCAGACTGGACTGAAACAGACGGCGATACCATTACCGTTAAAAAGCAAGGTGAATGGAATTATAAATTTAAAGCTGTTTCATATGCTGATAATGAAACCGTTACTCAAAATGATTTCAAAGTAAAAATCGATAAAACCGAGCCGGTTGTCCGTGTTGATTTTGAGGGTACATTCGGCAGATGGAGTGCTGACGGTGTTCAGTTTAGTATGAGCATACTTAATCAGGCAATTTCAGGTGTTCGTTACTATTACAGTACCGACGGCGGTAAGTCTTGGATACAAGCCGAGGAGGGTTCGATAATCACTATTAACGAAGATGTTGACGCATCATATATCTTCAAGGCAATTAACGGCGCAGGTGTTGAAAGCAATGTTTCCGACAGCTATCGAATTATGATTGATACCGAAAAGCCGACTCTTGAATATACGCTTGAAACCGAGGAAAAAACAGATAAGCCTTATAATGTTTTATTTAATGTTAACACCGGTCGTTCGGGTCTTAAATCTGTAAGCGTAAACGGTAAAGATATAATGGGTGAAAAGTCATTTGAAGTAAGTGATAACGGCAGATATGTTGTTGTTATGACTGCAAATAACGGGCTCACCTCTACCGAAGTTATTAATATAAACAATATTATTGAACCTGAAAGACCTGTTCTTTATGTTACCCCATCGGGAACACTCGGCAGTCAAACCGATAAAATTGTTACATTCACTCTTTCAACTCCAAACGGCGGAAGTGATGTGGTTTATTATTATAACGACGGCAACGGCTGGGTTCAACTTGACGGCAATACTTATTCTGTTTTGAAAACAGGTGAGCATAAAGTGAAATTTAAGGCGGTCAGCGGTGAACTTGAAAGCTATGAAAGTCCTGAATATACCGCAGTTCTTACAACGAGCTATTATAAAATTGTGTTTAAAACAACTGTTCTTGAAGCACAAGGAGCAACTGAGGGAACAACGGCTCTTTCCGGTGTTAATGTTTATATTAACGATGAACTTGTCGGTACAACAAATGATAACGGCGAAGCTGAGTGTATTCTTAAAGAGGGCGAATATAATCTTCTTCTCGATAACGGTACATTCAACAGAAGTGAAACAATAAAAGTTACCGATGACAAAACTCTTAATATGCCTATGGTAGCGCTTGACATTAACAAAGACGGTTTTGTTAACGCAAAAGACTTCTCAATGATTAAAAAGCTTGAAAATGCAGACCTTTCATCGCTTTACAGTAAGATATTTAAAAATTTCCTTAATGTAAGCGAAAGTTCGTTTGCGTACTCAACAACCGATTAACATCAAAGAGTATCTCGTTTGAGATGCTCTCAGACTGTCGATAAAGTGGCTAAACCGTGCCGAGTTTAAAAAATTCAATAGGACTATTCGTAGGGCAGGGGCTTGCTCCTGCCGAAAATATTCTAATAAATTA
>UQEY01000031.1 GCA_900540235.1 uncultured Eubacteriales bacterium | reverse complement strand
TTCAAACACGGAATTTCTTTGGACGATGTAGGGGTCGGCGTCCCCGACGACCCGTAATATAAATTATAATTTACATCAACAACTGCATGTAAGCCTTACGCCGAGTTTTTTAAGCACATTTTCGTCAACAGGCGAAAGGACAACAGAAGAATGCATTTCACAGTTTTTAAGTAAAGAAAGCTGATTAAGCGCAAGCTTTGCCTTTTCGTCGTTTACCGCCGAGATTGAAAGCGCAATAAGAGTTTCGTCCGTGTGAAGCCTTGGATTTTTATTGCCGAGATGATTAATTTTAAGTTCCTGAATAGGCTTAATAACCTCGGGTGAAATAAGAAGAACACTGTCATCAATGCCTGCAAGTTTTTTGAGCACATTAAGAAGCATAGCAGAGGAGCAACCGAGAAGCTCGGAAGTTTTACCCGTTACAATTTCGCCGCTCGGAAGTTCAACGGCGCAAGCAGGAGCGCCTGTTTTTTCTGCAAGTGCAGTCGCTTCTACATAACATTTCCTATCATCAACCGAAAGACCTGCGTTATTCATAAGAAGTTCGAGCTTATAAATCTCATCCTTTGAGCTTCTGCCCTTGATTTGGTTAACCTTGGCAGTAAAAAATCTTCTGATAATTTCCTGATTGGATGCATCCCTAACCGCTTCGTCGTCAAAAATGCAGTTGCCTGCCATATTTACGCCCATATCTGTCGGTGATTTATACGGGCACTCGCCGTAAATCTTGTCAAAAGTTGCTTTGAGCACAGGGAAAATTTCAACATCACGGTTGTAGTTAACTGTCGTTTTGCCGTAAGCTTCAAGGTGCCACGGGTCAATCATATTAACATCGTTAAGGTCTGCCGTTGCGGCTTCATAAGCAATATTGACCGGGTGATTAAGTGCAATGTTCCAAATAGGGAAAGTTTCAAACTTGGCATAACCCGCTTTAATTCCACGCTTATTTTCGTGGTAAAGCTGAGAAAGGCAGGTTGCCATTTTTCCGCTGCCCGGACCCGGTGCGGTAATAACAACGAGTGAACGGCTTGTTTTGATATAATCATTTTTGCCGTAGCCGTCGTCACTGACTATTTTTGCAATATTGGCAGGGTAGCCGTCAATAAGATAATGGCGATAAAAAGCAATACCTTTATCTTTAAGCTGCTGCTCAAAAGCATTAATCTTAGGGGTTGAAACATATTTTGTAAGCACAACACTGCCTACCATCAACCCCATACTCTCAAAAGCGTCAATAAGCCTGAAAGTATCGGTGCTGTAAGTAATTCCGAGGTCACCACGAATTTTACTGTTTTCAATATCCTGCGCACTGATAACAATTACTATTTCAGCCTGGTCTTTAAGCTGAAGAAGCATTTGAAGCTTGCTGTCAGGTTCAAAACCCGGAAGAACTCTTGATGCGTGGTAATCGTCAAAAAGTTTACCGCCAAACTCCAAATAAAGCTTGCCGCCAAACTCACTTATTCTCTCTTTTATCCTCTGCGATTGCATTTGCAGATACTTGTCGTTGTCAAAACCTTTTTTGTACATATTCTCTCTCCGTAAATTTAACAAAATAAAAAACGGCTGTACTCACATACAACCGTTTGTACTTAAATATTATACAGAAAAGAAAACTGTAAATCAATAGTAAATATAACTAATTATAAGGCTGATATTTTGGCGGCAATCAGGAAAAATCTGTTTCAATCAGCTTCGTGCTCCCCTCGGGTGAATAAAGCCAATAATCGATATGCTCACCTTTTTCAAAATAAACAAGCTCGCCCGGCTCCTCCTCTTTGCCGTAAGCCTCAACAATAATCAGCTTGATTTTCATCTTCTGCGGTATGACAGATTTAATATAAATCGCAACGCTTTGACCCTCAAAAAGTCCGTTTTGAAGTTCGGCAAGACCTGCCAAATTAGGCGCAAGTTCAACAAACACGCCGTAATCTTCAATACTTCTTACAATACCCGTAACCGTTTCGCCTACAGCAAAAAGATTAGCGTTTTCTTCCCAAGTGCCAAGCAGTTCTTTTAGCGAAAAAGTGAGCTTTTCTTCCTCTCGTTTGCGCAAAACGACCCTGATTTTTTCGCCCTCAAAAACTCTTTGATTTGGATGACTTATGCGTGAAACCGACAGCATATCAATAGGAATAAGTGCATTTATCCCGGCACCGATATCAATAAAAGCGCCGAATTTTTCAAGGTGGGTAACTTTTGCGTCAATCACATCGCCGCAAATGAGTTTATCGAGAAATTCATTTTTGCACTTTTCCTGAGCAATTCGTCTTGAAAGAAGAGCACAGGTATTTCCGAAAATATCACGCTGAAAACCAATTATATTAAAGCACACATTTTTCCCGACTTTCGATATAAGCGCAATATCACGAACGCTTCCGCTGGCTATACCGAGCGCACCCTCTTCCCTCGGAATAATGCCCCTAATCACGCCCAGGTCAATATGTAAATTGTGTTCCTTGTCGCAAAGAAGCACCCTGCCTTCAACCGTTTCTTCTTTCATAATTGCTTCTTTTATTTCGTCAATGCTCTCAAATGTTTTGGCAAGGCTTAAATTCACGCCCTCCGGATAAAATTTCATTTTGTCACTCTTTTCATTTTATCTTTATGTTTATATGTATATGCAAAAAGAGCACAGCATATTCCATATTGTTTTTCGATTTAGATATTCTGAAAACGGAACAAATCTTAAACGGGCGAATGATATTCGCCCCTACGGTGGTTTTTCTAAACACAAAATCTGTCGCACCACTGTACGGCAGATTTTGAGAGGAGGAGCAGTGGAATGAGCGATAAATAACTTTTGCTCAAATTATAAACAAAAGTTATTTTGAACGATATGGAACTTGCGACGACGAAAAAAAGAGCATCTCTTTCGAGATGCTCCGATAAATTAAACTCTATACTTTATTACTTTCTTGTGATACCCTTTGTTTCCTTGAGGTAGTCGTCAGAAGCAGGGAATGAGTTCTTATAAGTAATTGTAAGAGATGCACTCTTATCCTTAATTACTGTTACGGTTGCGTGGTTAACAGCAACTTCGGCAATCATATTGTAATCAGCCTTAGTAATTTCGTTTGTCTTGGTATTGATTGTGCAAACAACAGTACCGCCCTTGTAAGTAACCTTAATGTTATCTTCTGCTGTACCCTGAGCAAATGAGATAACGCTGATTTGAGATACAACGCCGCTGATATCACCGAGAACTTCAAAGAAGTCACCCTGTGAGTCTTCACCTCTCATACTCATTTCAGCAGCCTTAGGCTGAATTGTCATTGTAATAGTACCGTCGCCGTTGTCAACGATGTTAGCGTCAAGGATATCTTCTGCCTTAACATATGACTTTGTGAAGTCCTTTTCGCCAGGGTCTTTTTCGTCAACATTATAGTTATCAAGCTTAGGGTTACGGTTGTTACAAGGAACAAGACCGTAAATATTAGGAGCAAACAAACCGCCTACAATACCCGGAACAAGCTTGTTGATAACAGCATTTTCTTTGCCGTCAATCATAACAGAACCAACATTAAGCTCTTCGTTACCGAGAAGCTTGTAGAAAGTTTCAGTGCCGCCGTCCTCATTGGTGTACTCGGCAGTAAGGCTCTTAGTGTAATCGTAAGCCTTTACATAATAGTTAGCAACATCCTCAAGAGAGTCAAACTTAACTCCGCCGTATGTACCTGCTTCAAATGATTTGTCAAGTACAGAAACATCGTCTGATGAACCTGCATTGGCATCGTCAGCAGCTTGTTTTTGCCAACTACCGTCTTTAATTTGATGGATAGCTGTAATAGCTCCGTTTGTTACATAATTGATTTTTGCACATCCTGCAAATGAGCTTGCAATTAAACCTGTAGCAAGTACAATAGACAAGCCTTTTTTCACATATTTGTTCATTTTCAGGGTTCCCCTTTCAGAATTATACGAATCCGTTTTATCAAACGCTACATATTAAATTTATATTAAATCACACAAAATGTCAATAGAAATTTTAAAAATAAGTCATAATTTTTAAAAAATTTATTTTTACATTGAGATTTAGACACATATATGGTATAATATCTTTCAAATAATACAAATTGTAGTGAATGTACAAATTGATAAGGAGTGACAAAAATGAGATGTAAAAACTGCGGAGCAGACAATGACGACAACAGATACATATGCGAAGTGTGCGGTTCTCCTCTTTACGACGAAGATGACATAGAAAATATAGAAGCCGCCGACAATGAAAAGACTCAAACATTCAAAGCAGTAAACGAAAATAAAAGTTCAAGTGAGCAATACGCTTCAAACGGCTCTGACAAATATTATAATGAAAGTAATCAAAACGATTACGAATATGAAGAACCTCAGCGCAAAAATTCAAATAACGACGAGAGCAAAAGCGCCGAGAAAAAAAGCATTATCGTAATTGCAATTTTAGCCGTTATTCTTATTGCAATCATTGCTTCGGTCGTTGCTATAGCGCACAACAAAAATGCCGACAAAAAGGAAACGACAAACGAACTTACAAAAATTTCTTCTTTGGCTGACGACTCGGACGAAAACGGAAATCGTTCGCATACAAAAAATTCCACAACAAAAAAGGTTACAACAACTAAGGAAACAACAAAGCAAACCACAACCGAAAAAACCACCAAGTCTACTACCGCAAATCTTTGGATAATCAACACAAGTTCAAGCGGCGGTGGCGAAACGGAGGGTGACGGCAAATATGAAAACGGCAAAACCGTTACTCTTTTTGCCCGTGCCGATGACGGTTATAAGTTTGACGGTTGGTATTCAGACGGCGTCAAAGTGAGCGACAGCGAGGAATATTCTTTCACCGCTAATGAGAACGCAAGTTTTTCAGCCGTATTTTCCCCGATTGAAAGCGAACCTGCAACCACAACCACAGCCGCACCGGAAACTACTGCTTCGGTCGACACTCAGATTCCGTCCGACACTTCCGAAATTAATTTCGGCGAATAAAAATTAAAGGTTTCCGATGGGCAAACATTGTTCGCCCTTTTAATAATAATATGTATAGGGGTTTATTATGACTAAAGGTGAAAAAGCGAAAGAATTATTTATGACAGGTCTTAACTGCGCTCAGGCTGTTGCCGCCGCTTTCAGCGAGGAAATGGGTATGGACAGCGACCTTGTAATAAAACTTACAACGGGTTTCGGCGCAGGTATCGGCAGAATGAGAGAGGTTTGCGGTACTGTTTCGGGTATGGCTTTCGTTATCTCTGCACTTTATGACGACGATAAATCGGGAATTTATAAGCGTGTGCAGGAATGTGCAAACGAGTTTAGGGATATTAACGGTTCAATCGTTTGCCGTGAGCTTTTAGGTTTGAGCGAACCGGGTCCCGATTCCCCTCTTGCAGAAATGCGAACTAAAGAATACTACAGAAAGCGTCCTTGTGCCGAACTTGTGGAGCTTAGCGCAAACATTCTTGAAAAGTATATTTCAAATAATCTCTATAAAAATTAAAAAAAGTGTTGCATTTTAACTTCTTTTGTGTTATATTGTTTAAGCACAAAAAAGTGCAGCACATAAATGCGCCGGTAGCTCAGCTGGATAGAGTGACTGGCTACGAACCAATGTGTTGTTTTTGCATAAAGTGCATAATTAAAAATTTAATAGCTTGTAAGCGCTGGTAGCTCAGTTGGATAGAGTGTCTGGCTACGAACCAGAAGGTCGGGGGTTCGAGTCCCTTCCAGCGTACCAATATAAAAATCCTTGAAACCGTTGATATTACTTGGTTTCAAGGATTTTTTGTTTTCTTGGGCTTAATTAAAATCATCATTTTTACGACCACTTATCTGCCTTAAATGACCACTTATTCTCCCTGTTTTTCTATATAATATATGTTTTATATTATATATTTTAGCAAATGTATATTTTTTGCTGTTTTTGCATATTTCTGTATATTCTTTCTTGTGACCACAACAGCGACCACTTATTTTCAGAAAGTAATTCAGCCGTTACATCAGTTGTAACGGCTTTTCTATATATTATATAATAATTATTACATTATAATATTATGCTTCTTTTAATTTGCATTCAATATCCATAACTGCTGAGTATCCTATTTGAAAGGCTGCTTCCATTTTATCCGCAGCAGATGTCTTTATCTTTTTCGTTGCATGGACATAAGTGTTCATTGTGAATGCCACATCTGAGTGCCCGAGCATGCTTGACAGTGCTTTAATCTCTACACCTTCTTCAAGTGCTATTGTTGCACATGTGTGTCTTAAATCGTGGAATCTGATTTCCTGAGGAAGTCCTGCTCGCCTCAACATTCGTTTAAACTTTCTTGTTACTGCATTCTGATCCCGATATGTTCCTGTTTCGGGTGATGGGAACATGAGTTTTGTTCCTTTCGGCTGTCGCATTTTTAATCTTGCAAGTGCCGTTGCACAATCAGAACTTATCGCAATAGTTCTTACCGAATTTTTTGTTTTCGGAGTTTCTGTTTGCAATACACCGTTAATTCTCTGCACTTGTTTAGTTATTAAGAGTGTTTTGTTTTGGAAATTTATATCATTCCACTCTAATGCAAGAATTTCACCAAGTCTTAATCCTGTTGTTAATTCAAGGTAATAAAATTCAAAGCAACCGCTGTTGAAGGCTTCTTCAAGTAAGCGGTTGCTTTGTTCTTTAGTCAGAGTTGTCATTCCTCTAACTCTGTCTTTAGGCATATTCAATTTATCTGTTGGATTTTTATCTATTATCCCTTCATCTACTGCTTTTTCAAGAGATGCATGTAAAATTATCTTTATATCTTTTACAGTTCTTGAACTCAGACCTTGAGCAATGTCACTTGCTCTTTTCTGATTTATTCTGCCATTCTCATATACATCCATTATATATTGCTGACAGATTAACTTTGATAAATCTCTGAGGTGATATTTACCCAAGTAAGGATTTATATAATTCTTAATCATTGATTTGTATCCTGATATAGTTTTCGGTTTTAAGTATCCTGTGCAAAAATCTTCAATGTAGATCTTATTCCATTCCTCAACGGTAGGATTAACGCAATCACCGTATTTACATCCATCATTGCGTTTTCTTTTTTCATTTTCCGCAATAAGTATGTCGAGTTTTTTCTGACACTCTGACTTTTTCATGTGTGTAACGGTTTTGTACTTATTCTTTCCATTTTCATCTTTGCCGATGTAAAGGCGACCTTCCCACCTTCCATCTGCTCTTTTTCTCAATGTTCCTGTTCCTTTGGCTCTTTTTGCCATATTGTATCATCTCCTTTGCAACACCAACAATACCACACTTTTTCCCTAATATCCAGACAAATATGGGTGTTTGGCTGCGACCATTAAAAACCTTTAGAACTCGCTTTAATCCACGATTTAAATTCATCTCTCGGCACTACTTTTCGCCTGCCCAGAACGACACATGGGAAGGTTTTATCTGTGCTTGCTATATCATATATTCTTGATATTGACAAACCTATTGTATCCGATACATCTTTAATAGATAAAAACATCGGCATCTCATCATAATTATTATATTTCATAAATTGACACCTTCTTTCTGTATTTCAACATCTAAACTCTTTGCAATTGCTGTATCAAGCTTTTTTGATTCTTCGACAGTTAATGCACCTATATACTCTCCTAATCTTGATTTATCAACTATTCGTATCTGTTCAAGCAAAATCAGAGATTTACATTTTAAACAAGGATTATCAATCAGCACATGTGTTGGTATCCTTGCTTTTTTTCTGCTTGTAATCGGAGCAACAATTGTTGTTGGACTATATTTATTTCCTTTATCGTTTTGAATAATAACTACCGGTCTGACACCGCCCTGCTCACTGCCGATAACAGGGCTTAAATCGGCGTAATATATTTCTCCACGCTTGACTATGTTCATTATACTGACTCCTGTATGTATAACGGCACAGGCAGTTAGTTTGATTGAATATACATATTATCACTAAAAATTAAACCTATGCCGTCATATTTTAAAGTTATTTTGCGTAATGTCATACTTGTCCACGACACCCCTGACAAATCGGGCATATAACAAACTAAGGCTGGTTAACCTTATCATTGGAATCTCACCACTCCGAGGATCTCTCCGAGCTGCCCTCTTTGGTTGCGACGGTTTTATCACGCTCGACTTTTGACTGGACAGAAGTATCATTATCCCCATTATCTGTCATCGCATGCCTATCAGCACCACTGATAGTTCATAGCCAACAAACAAAGAGTCATAAGACTCTTGTTCGTGCTAAAGCTGCTTGTCCCTGTTCATCAGAAACAATAACGGGAAGGTATTTGCTATAAGGTATATTCAATTGTCAAGGTACTTGAAATGCTCTTAAGCACTTCATTGACTTCAGTATAATTAATTTCAAAATATAGCGTGTATCTTTGAAAGTTACATTTTTGCCACCATTCAGCACTTTCGCCAAATCTTATATAAGAGAACTGCTGCCAAGTCTTTCTTTGTATCCGTTGTTGATTAAATAATCGTTAATTTCATCAATATCATAAATCCTCATGCAGACACAATCGTGAATCAGTCTGTCAAATGAAGGAAGATTATTCTCTTGTTCAAATTCGTTATTGTATGTAAACGAATAGCCACCTTTTCCCATTAATTCAGCCACTTCTTCAATGCTTAACCTTAAACCAATACATATCGCAAACAATATTTCTTTTTTGGGGATATGGTATTTATTTGTCTTTAATCTTGAATACTGTATTCTAAGCACACAGCTTCTTTGCTGAAACATTCCGTCTGAAGTAATGCCATTTTTTCTGCACAAATTCATAATATCCTCAGCAAGAGTTGTTTCATATTTCATATTATTGAAATCGTATGATGACACTAATTGTTCAACAGTAATACCAAATATTGATGATTTTTCTTGATTTTTTGTATCTTTCAAAGTTACAACTTTTTTATTTTCAGCATTTTGCACAACACATTTCTTGCTTATATTTTTATTCATATTAAACCTCCGAATTTTGAATTTTTTTGATTTTCAAAATCCAGAGATTATGGATATTTCGCTATGTAAGGTTGCCAAAAAAAGATAGTTATATCGTCCTTTCAAAAAAGAACAAAAAGATAGAAGCCGGATTGCTCCGACTTCTATCTCTTTAATTACTACCATTTTATGGAAATAATGGAATAATCGGGTGGAAATAATGGAGAGAATAGTATTAAATTTGACTTAAAATGGTATATTTTAAGGTTTTCTCTATGGCTACGAACCAGTAGGTCGCAGGTTCGAGTCCTGTCCGGCGTACCAAAATAGCGAAGTAGATATTTATCTGCTTCGCTATTTTTTTATATGTTGGGATAGTTTTGAAAAGTTCCATATACAAAAACTGACGCACCACTGTACGGCAGTTTTTGAGAGGAGAAACATACGCAGTGTTTGTTACGATTTTGCACCGCAAAATTGTTTAAACACGAAGTGTGTTTCGACGAGACTCCCATTTGACTCCCTCTGATTTTATTTTCAAAATTTGTCACACTATTATACAGCACATTTTGAGTAGTGGAATGGTAATTCAGTAAAAGCTTATTATAAATAGTTTTTATGAAAATTAAAATGTTCTTTCAATGACAGTGAATTTTGTGCAGATATCAACAAGCTTTTCGCTGTCAATTTCACAATTCATAAGTTCTTCTATTGTATTTACTATAACCTGTGTGTCATCTGTCACATTGAAAAACCACCAGCGTTTTCCGTCCATAGAACATATTTCGTACGATTTGTCTTTCCATTCAAAAACAATTTCTGAATGACGCTCTACGGAATCGTAAAATTCTTCCTTGCTTTTGTAATCTCCGTCATAATCGTTATTCACATAATCATTATTCATTTTGTTCACTCCTGTAATTTTAAAATATTTAAATTTGGGGGCTTCTTCACTAAAGTAATTAATTTCATCACCCCACTTAGGCTTTCCATTCTCCTGCCAACCTATAATATTATCATGTGGATTAGAATGGGTTTTTGAATGTGCTGAAAAGTTGCAACGCAATCGGCATTTCGACAAACATACTGAAATCGGGTGTAAGCAGCGCCTTAAACTTCCTAAGCACTTCTATTTTCTTCTCGGAATTGTTGTATATGCTCTCAAACTTATAATCGTCAAGAAAGAAATGTACTATACTTTTGTAATCATTACTTTAATTAACTTTATCATAACCGATTAGGCTTACATCTTCAAGACTGATTTCTTGTTTTTTAACAAGCGGCAGTTTGAACATACCAACACTTTTAAATTGATTTCTCAAAAACATTGTATCGTTTCTGAATTCATAACTTGTAATAAAATCAAATTTATATCAAACAAAGCCCGACATTTCACTTGATAAATAAAATAAGATTATATATAATAAATTTAGGTTAATATACATAAATTGATTAATTTTTTTGAGAGGGTAAATTATGTATAGTGTACTTGTTGTTGATGATGAAATTCGCCAAAGAGAGGCGGTTATAAAAAGCGTTGATTGGGAAAAAGCGGGTTTTAATGTTGTAGGCGACGCCGAAAACGGAATTGAAGCGCTTGAGCTTCTTGAAAAGCTTGAACCCGATTTGATTTTGACAGACATTAAGATGCCGCTTATGACCGGGCTTGAACTTGCACGCAAAGCAAGAGAAATAAGACCTGCAACAAAGTTTGTTATTTTGAGCGGGTACGACGATTTTGAATATGCGCAGGAAGCGTTTAAATATAATGTTATTCGTTATCTTTTGAAGCCGATTTCCGCAAGTGAAATGAGCGAAGAATTTGTAAAAATCAAGGCGGAGATGGACGAAGAATTTGAGCGTCTTAAAACAGGTTCATCAAACGAACAAACACAGTTGCGGCTTAAAAAGGCGGAATTTTTATTACCTTTGCTTTTAGGAACAGGCGAAGATATTTACACCGTGCAAGAACTTAAAGACAGTGCAAAAAAGCTCGGACTCATTAAAAGTGACGGTGACTGCTACAGCGTTGTTGTATCAAAATTTAAAACTTTCGGCGGTGAAAACTGCACCGGGGAACATCACATTGATTTTGTAAACAGCATTGTAGGCAAATATGCGCTTTGCGAAAGCTTTTTTGTAAACGGCAGAATAATTACGCTTGTAACGAGCGAGCCGGAGGAAATGTCAACAAAATTGAGGCTGCCTGTTATTGAACTTGTGCAAAGTGCCAAAAAGCTTTTTAACCAAAAGTGTACAATCGGTATCAGCCAAACGGTTGACTCTCTGTCGCTTTTATCCCTTGCGTGCACTCAGGCAATAACCGCAAGGCGCTACACCTCGGACGGTGCAGGCGATATAAGGTTTATTAACGACCAGGAGCGCAAGAGCACATTTGAACTTGAAAATGTTGAAAAATCGGTGTACAAACTTGAGCAGCTTTTAAAACTCGGAAACAAAGAAGAAATAAGCAAATTTCTTGATGATATGCTTTCGGGCAAAAACCGTGACGCTATAGATTATTTAATCATTCAAATTCTTGCCACTGCGCATAGGTGCGTAAGCGTATTATCCGACAGTGACGCTCTTTCGCAGCTTTTTTCGGCAAACAACCTTTTCACCTCTCGCCTTTCGTTCGACTTTAACGAGCAATACAAAAAAGAGCTTATATCTCTCTGCCTTGACGCAAGGGATATAATTTCTCGTTCGCAAAGGCACGAAAGCGAAGCGATTTGCGACAGAGCGCTTCAAATTATCAACGACGAATATATGAACGAAAATTTGTCGCTGACGGACGCAAGCGAAAAACTCGGCGTAAGTCCAAACTATTTGAGCGCACTTATCAAGAAAACAAAATCGCAAAACTTTGTTGCGCTTGTAACCGAGCGAAGAATGAAAGCGGCGAGTGATTTGCTTCTTTGCACATCGATGAAAATCTTTGAAATTTCTCAAAAATGCGGCTACAGCGACCAGCACTATTTCAGCTATTGTTTCAAAAAATATTACGGTATGTCGCCAAATAAATACAGAGAAGAACATTTAGGAGCAGGCAATGTTTAAGCACAACAAAATAAAACTTTCGGCGCTCATTATTACAACGGTTGTAATAGGCATTATTTTTTCAACGCTTGTGTCAACATTGTTTTTCGGCATATTTTATGAAAAATCGATGTTTAACTCGGCTTATGTTTCAAGCAGGCAAGCTGTTTCGCAGGCAGGCGAAACGGTTTCAAACTATGTGTTATCGATGAAAAACAGGCTTGATAGCCTTTGCAATGAAACGAGTAATCTTAAAAGCAATAAAGAACTTCAAAATGTGGCAGCGAGTGCTTCAAAGTTTGAAGATGATATCTATTGTGTAATGATTTACGATATGCAAGGCAACCTCCTTTCAAACGGAAACGACAGTGGCGAAAAAGTAAAAGAAAATGCAACAAATTTATCATTTGACAAGTCACTTTATTCAAATTTAAAGGACGGCTACGCAATAAGTCAGCCTCATGTAAACACTCTTTACCAAAACAGCTACCCATGGGTTGTAACCATTGCAAAAAAGGAATATTCAAATCTTTTTTCACAGCAGGTTTTTGTTGCTATTGATTTTAAATTTTCGTCAATAGCTAATTATATTGACAAAGTAAGTATAGGTCAAAGGGGATATTGCTATATCGTTAATTCAAAGGGCGAGATTATTTATCATCCCCAGCAGCAAATGCTTTTTTCCGGCTTAAAGGAAGAAAACACGAAGGAAGTATCTGCCCTTTCAGACGGGATTCACAGAAAAAAGGACAATATTTACAACATTTTGTCGCTTGATTCGTGCAGTTGGAAAATAGTCGGGGTAAGTTTTAACAACGAAATTACACAAGCGGTTAAAAATCAAGTAGTAATCGGCTCGACTTTTGCAATTCTTTTCAGCCTGTTTATATCGGTTGTAATTTATCTTCTGCTTTCAAGAACCGTTACAAGACCTGTAAGGCGGCTTATTGATTCTATGCAAAAATTTGAAAAGCAGGCGGAATCGTTTGAGTACAAAACGGATATGAGTAATGTGGTTGAGTTTAAAACCCTTTCAAAATCGTTTGAACATATGGTACTTATGATTCAGTCGCTTATGGAAAAGGTGCACAACGAGGAAATCGTGCTCAGAAAAACGGAACTCAAAGCACTTCAGGCTCAAATCAACCCGCATTTTCTTTACAACACGCTTGATTCTATTCAGTGGATGTGCGAGCAGGACAACAGCAAGGACGCAGTTAAAATGGTGGGCGCACTTGCAAAACTTTTCAGGATAAGCATAAGCCACGGCAACGAATTTATCACAATCAACGACGAGTTAAAACACGCCGAAAGCTATCTTATTATTCAAAGTTACAGATACAAAAATCAGTTCACCTACTCTTTTGATGTTGACAAGAGCGTTTTGGGTTATATGTGCAACAAAATCACGATTCAGCCGTTTATAGAAAATGCGATTTATCACGGACTTGACAGAATGGTTGACGAGGGCGAAATCAAAATTATTGCAGAGCGCAGAGGAAAAGATATTGCAATAATAGTTAAAGATAACGGTCTTGGTATGACAGAAAAACAGTGCAAAACAATTCTTCAAAAAGACCGAAGCGATTCAAAGGGCATCGGCGTTAAAAATGTTAACGACAGACTGAAAATCTATTTTGGCGAAGAATACGGAATTACTATTGAAAGTGAACTTGATGTGGGTACAACCGTAACGATTAAAATTCCTAAAATTGAGAAAGGACAAGAAAATGAGTATTAAAAAAACCGTTTCGCTTTTGTGCGTTTTGCTTTTGCTTATTTCCTGCCTTTTCGGTTGCACAAAAACGGGTATTGTAAGTCAAAACAAAAAAGTTGCCGTTATAACAAAGGGCAGCGATTCCGATTTTTGGAACGATGTAAAAAGCGGCGCACTCTCGGCGGCAAATGAATACAACATCACTGTTACGGTTGACGGGCCAAACAACGAAGAAGATTACAAGGCTCAAAACAAGCTGATTGAAGAAGCAATTTCAAATAATGTCGGAGCAATAATTTTATCGGCAATAGATTATGAAAAAAATGCAAACGCAGTTCAAAAAGCTGCTGATAACGGCATAAAAATCATCACGGTTGACAGCGATGTTGATGTGAAAGACAAAGAGCTTTTTATCGGCACGGACAATATATCGGCAGGCGAAAAAGCGGCAAAGCAGGCAGTGGAATTTTGCAAAGGGCAGAAGTCTATTAATATAGGTATAGTAAATCACGGCGAAAACACCGAAAACGGCAAGAACCGTTTGAAAGGGTTTAAAGACTATATTAACAAAATCGAAAATGCAAAAATAGTCGATACGCTCAATATTGAATCAAACGAAAAAAGTGCAACCGAGGGCGCAAAAAAGCTGCTTGAAAAAAACAAAAACATCAATGTGCTTGTCGGCTTTAACGAATGGTCAAGCCTCGGCGTCGGCTGTGCAATAAAAGAACTCGGTTTGAAAGACAAGGTTTTTGCCGTCGGTTTTGACAGCAATGTAAACTGCGTGGGTATGCTTGAAACGGGAGAGATTGACGCACTCATAGTTCAAAACCCTTTTTCAATGGGCTACCTTTCCGTTTCAAAAGCGAGCGAAATACTTTCAGGCAAAAAAGAAAATGAAAGCGTTATCAACACAGGCACTTATGTTGTAAATCGAAAAAATATGTTTTCACCGTCCATTCAAAAAATACTTTTCAGTTTTGACGATGACAACTGAACAAATCAACTCACCCGAATGTGTCACCTCGGCATATTCGGGTGTTTTTTTATATCAAAATCACAACTTAACCATAATAATTTGTAAAAATCGTAAAATTTTATACACATTGAATAAAATATTACATTTATTTTCACTTGAGGCAACGATATAATGAAGATGCTAAATGACTTAACAATAAATTTAAGGAGGTAATCTTTATGAAAAAGATGAAAAAGTTATTGGCATTATTATTAGCAGTAGTAATGGTAGTAGGTTTTGCAGCTTGTTCTTCAAAAGCGAACGACAACGGTACTACAACGAAACCGGCGTCAAGCGCAAAAGGTGAAATTTCGGTATTCTATTACACCTTCAGCGACGCATACATTTCAACCGTTCGTTCAGCAATGGACAAAATTTTAAAAGACGGCGGTTACACCTATAACGATTACGACGCAAACGGCAACCAAACAACACAGACCGAGCAGGTTCAAACAGCACTTGCAAAAGGTTCGTCAATGCTTATTGTTAATGTAGTTGACACCGGTTCAAATGACGCAGCTCAAAACATTATCAACCTTGCAAAGGCACAAAATGTTCCTGTTATTTTCTTTAACCGTTCTGTTGACCAAACAGTTATTGAAAGCTATGACAAGTGCGTATTCGTAGGTACAGACTACGAGCAGGCAGGTCATATGCAGGGCAAGATGATTGGCGAATATCTTGTAAACAATTATGACAAGCTTGACCTTAACGGCGACGGCAAAATCAGCTATGTAATGTTTAAGGGTCAAGAGGGCAATATGGAAGCAATCGCCCGCACAAAATACGGTGTTGAAGACGCTAACGCAGTTCTTAAAGAAGCAGGCAAGCCTAACCTTGAGTTCTACGATTCAGCTAACAAAAACAAGTACCTTGTTGACCAGGATGGTTTATGGTCATCGGCAGCAGCTACAAACTATATGAGCACCGCTCTTGCTCAGTACACAGAATCAAACAAAAATATGATTGAGCTTGTAATAGCAAACAATGACGAAATGGCACTCGGCGCAGTATCTGCACTTCAAACAGCAGGATACAACAAAGACGGCAAAAAGGTTATTCCTGTATTCGGTGTTGACGCAACAGACGCAGCTAAATCAGCTATCAAGTCAGGTTCAATGATTGGTACAATCAAGCAGGACGCACAGGGTATGGCTGAAGCTATCACAAGTATTATGAAAAACTACCTTGACGGTGCAAATGCACTTGACGGTATCGACACTGCAAATGTTGTAGGCACTTGGAGAGTTAACATTCCTTACTCAGCATACACAGCAGACTCGGCAGAATAATATAAATTTATTGAAAATACGGTTGGGGCGTTTTGCCTCAACCGTACTATTAAAAGCAGATGGGAGCGATACATATGCAAAACAATATAAACAATTCCGTTTCTGCAACTGACAAAGATATATTGTTAAAAATGGTTGATATAGAAAAGACTTTCCCCGGTGTTAAAGCGCTCGACCACGCTCAGCTCACTGTTAAAAGAGGTACGGTTCACGCACTTATGGGCGAAAACGGTGCAGGCAAGTCTACACTTATGAAATGTCTTTTCGGTGTTTACAGCAAAGATAACGGTCACATTTATGTTGAGGGACAAGAGGTAAATTACAAAAACAGTAAAGAAGCTCTTGAAAACGGTGTTGCAATGGTACACCAGGAACTCAACCAGGCGCTCAAGCGCAATGTTATGGACAATATGTGGCTTGGCAGATTTCCGAAAGTTTCAAAATATCTTCCTTTCACAAGTGAAAAGAAAATGTATGATGAAACGATGAAGGTTTTTAAAGACCTTGACATCAATGTTGACCCCAAAACGGTTATGAGCACAATGTCGGTTTCGCAAAGGCAAATGGTTGAAATCGCAAAAGCAGTTTCCTACAACTCAAAGATAATTGTTTTTGACGAGCCTACATCTTCGCTTACAGAGGAAGAAGTTGAGCACCTTTTCCGTATTATCAATATGCTTAGGGACAGAGGTTGCGGCATTATTTATATTTCTCACAAAATGGAAGAAATCTTGCGCATAAGCGATGAAGTAACAATTATGCGTGACGGCAAATGGATAGCAACAAAGAAGGCGGCTGATCTTACTATGGATGAGATTATCAAACTTATGGTAGGTCGTGAACTTACAAACCGTTACCCAGAAAAAGATAACGAAATCGGCGATGTTCTTCTTAAAGTTGAAAACCTCAGCGGCGAGTACACAAATCTCAGCGATGTTTCTTTTGAAGCAAAAAAAGGCGAAATTCTCGGTGTTGCAGGGCTTGACGGCTCGGGCAGAACGGAACTGCTTGAGCAAATTTTCGGCATCACCACCAAAAAAGGCGGCAAAATAACGCTGGGCGGCAAAGAGGTAAAAAACAGAAATCCGCACGAATCAATCAAAAACGGCTTTGCTCTTTTAACCGAGGAAAGGCGTGCTACAGGTATTTTCGGCATTTTAAACATCAGGGAAAATACCACCATTTCAAGTTTAAAAAAATATCAGACGGGTCCGTTTCTTAACAAAAAGAAAATGAAAGACACGACTGACGAATATATAAAATCACTCAGAGTTAAAACTCCTACTCAGGAAACAAAAATCAGTTCTCTTTCAGGTGGTAACCAGCAAAAGGTTATTCTTGCAAGATGGCTTTTGACAGACCCTACGGTGCTTCTTCTTGACGAACCTACAAGAGGTATTGATGTAGGCGCAAAATATGAAATTTATCAGCTTATTTTAGACCTTGCCAAAAAGGGCAAAACAGTCATTATGGTTTCTTCCGAAATGGCAGAGCTTTTGGGCGTATGCGACAAAATTCTTGTTATGTCGGGCGGCAGACTTTCGGGTGAAGTTGACGCAAAGACAACAAATCAGGAAGAAATTATGACTCTTGCGGCTAAATATGTTTAAGGAGGAATTCATTATGGCTGACACAAGTGTAAAAAAAGTTAAGCGTTCCCGTCTTTCACTTTGGGTTGAAAAATTCAAAGCGGCAGACAAGGACGACAAAAAAAGACTAATAACAGATTTATTATTTAACAACGCAATGTACATAATCATTGCAATAGCAGTAATTTTTATTGCAATTAAAGTTCCTGCGTTTTTGAGCGTTTCGTCAATAGTTAATATCGTTTCGCTCACTGCCGCAAAGCTTCCTATCGCTTTGGGTATTGCGGGATGTATCGTATTAACGGGTACCGATATTTCAGCCGGTCGATGCGTAGGTCTTACCGCCTGCGTTGCGGCTTCGCTTCTTCAAATGACAGGGTATGCAAACAAGATGTTTCCAAATCTTAACACAATGCCCCTCATTGTAGTATTCCTTGCAGTTATCGCAATAGGCGCAGTTGTAGGTCTTGTAAACGGTTTCTTTGTTGCTAAGTTTAAGCTTCATCCGTTTATCGTTACCCTTTCAACTCAGCTTATCGTTTTCGGTACAGTTCTTATGTACCTTATGATTGGCGGCAACAACGGTCAAACTCTTTCCGGTCTTGACGCTTCATACACAAGCTTTATCACCGGCACACTTTTCACAATCGGCGGCGTTGCAATTCCTAAATATGTTCTCTACTCCGTAATTTTAACAGCAATTATGTGGATAATTTGGAACAAAACCAAGTTTGGCAAAAATATGTTTGCCGTAGGTTCAAACGAAGAAGCTGCAAGAGTATCGGGCGTAAATGTGTTTATGACAATCTTGATGGTATTCGTTCTTGCAGGCGTTATGTACGGTATCACCGGTTTCATTGAGGGTGCCCGTATCGCTTCTTGCTCAGCTAACACAGGTCTTAACTACGAATGTGACGCTATCGCAGCATGCGTAATCGGCGGCGTATCATTTGTAGGCGGTACCGGTAAAATCAGCGGTATCGTTATCGGCGTACTTCTTTTGCAGATTATCTTTGCAGGTCTTAACTTCCTCTCGGTTTCTGCAAATATGCTTTACATCATTAAAGGTGTAATCATTCTTGTTGCGTGCGCAATCGATATGAGAAAATATCTTGCCCGCAGATAATTAATTTGAAAATACCTCATATACCTCTTTTTGAAAGGCAGTGAAAAATATGAACGATAACAACACAATTTCCCTTAACACCGAGCGTAAGCCGGGAGGACTTTATCGAAACATAAAAATGTCGGTTAAAACGGCAGACAAGCTTATACTCACAGGTATCATCGTTCTTATCGCCTGTATGATTTTTGCGGTAAGTCACGCAGGCTTCACTGTCACCTTTAACACCGACGGCGGCTCGCAAATTGACAACCAAAAGGTTATGTACGGTCAGCTTGTTGATGTTGAGGAAAACCCGGTAAAAGAGGGATACACTTTTACCGGCTGGTATCTTGACAAGGACTGCACAAAGCAGTTTGACATAACTAAAGACACCGTGAGCGACAGCTTAACTCTTTATTCCGGCTGGGAAAAGAAATAGAAAGGCAAAAATATGTATTTTGCAAACGACAAAAGATATGACACTATGATATATAACAGGTGCGGCAACAGCGGTTTGAAGCTTCCTGCGGTATCGCTCGGCTTTTGGCATAATTTCGGCGACAACTGCCTTTATTCAAATATGAAAGAGCTTTGCTTTACTGCATTTGACAACGGCATTACCCACTTTGACCTTGCCAACAACTACGGACCCGAACCGGGAAGCGCCGAAAAGAATTTCGGCAAAATCTTCAATCAGGAAATGAAAGCTTACCGTGACGAAATGATTATCAGCACAAAGGCAGGCTACGAAATGTGGGACGGTCCTTACGGTTGCAGAAACGGCAGTCGAAAATATCTTATTGCAAGTCTTGACCAAAGCCTGCAGCGTATGGGTCTTGATTATGTCGATATTTTTTATCACCACTGCCTCGACCCCGAAACTCCGCTTGAAGAAACTATGGGCGCACTCGCCACAGCGGTTCAAAGCGGCAAGGCGCTTTATGTCGGCATTTCAAACTATGACGGCGAAAATTTGGAAAAAGCGTGCAAAATTTTAACTGATTTGAAGTGTCCGTTTATAATAAATCAAAACCGCTATTCAATCTTTGACCGAACGATTGAAAATAACGGCTTAAAGCAAACGGCGGCGAAGCTTAACAAGGGCATAATCGCTTTCAGTCCGCTTGCTCAGGGACTGCTCACAAACAGATATTTAAACGGTATTCCGAGCGACAGCAGAGTTGCAAGGGATAACAGATTTTTAAAGCAGTCGGCTATTACAGAAGATAAGATTGAAAAAATCAAGGCGCTTTCAAAAATAGCGGAAGAGCGAGGTCAAACTCTTGCAGAAATGGCACTTGCTTGGGTACTTAAAGACGGCATTGTTACTTCCGTTTTAATCGGTGCGTCAAAGCCGGAGCAAATACTTGATAATATCAAGGCAATTCAAAATACTTCATTTTGTTCAGATGAACTTAAAGCAATAGATAAATTAAGCTTAACATAAACAAAAGGCTCAAGGAACTTGTTTCCCTGAGCCTTTTAATTTAAAATATTATTTTTCCTCGTCCTCTGCGGTAGGATATTTGAGGTCATCTTTTGTCCAGTCCTTAATCACTTCAAGGAAAGCCTTTGCCTCCTCTTTAGCCTGCGGAAGATTATGGTCAAGGCAGTTGCCGCACTCTTTTGGTGAAACGCCCGGAACAACGCCCCAATAATCAACTATAAACTGAAACGCTTCTTTAATAAGATTTATTGAATATGTATCGCTAAGGCTTCTTGTTAAAAAGTAGAAACCCGTTCTGCAACCCATAGGGCCGAAATAAATAATATTGTCGCCGAATTCGGTGTTGCGCACATATGTTGCAAAGAGGTGCTCGATAGTATGCATTGCGGCATTTGTCATAACCGGTTCTCTGTTTGGTTCACGCATACGAATATCATAAGTTGTGATATCGTCGTCAATTCGGCTGATATAAATACCCCTTTTAAGAATATTGTGGTCTATTTGAAAGCTTGGTATAGTTTTCATTTAACTTCAACTCCTGTTAAAAATGATTTATTTTGCGTTATTTTATAAGTATCCTCGCCAGCGAAAAAGCTTTCAACAATTTTGAGCGCATCTTCTTTTGCAAAATTAAATAAATCTTCAAAACTGTCGTTCCTTTTTTCATTATCAAAAGGCGATTGCCATATCTCTCGCTCTATATTACCATATTTTTTTGCATTTTCCAAGTCTTTTGGGCGAAGCAAAGTTTTTAATTCAAAATTATTTGAAAATGCGGCGATTGCCCTGTCAATCACGCATACAAATTTTTCTTTTTTGCCGTTTTTATCCGTAGTCAACTTTTGAACATATTTTAAATCTTTAACCGCAGTTACACAGTCACCGGGCGAAACGGCTTTGCCCGTCACTTTTGTTGTTACAAAGCTAATCATTTTGCCGAGTTCATCAAGCGATTTATCGGCAAGTTTCATCGTGGAAGCCGTGTCAAAAGCGTATGGCAGTTCGATATTAAGCCTTTTATTAAGCAGGTAAACATCCATTGAAAATTCAATAGTATTGTGCGCCGAGTGCGGATTGATTTTAGAAAATTGCCGAGTGATTTTGTTTTGAAGCGCATACACAAACGGATGGCATTTGCAATCAAGTGCATAGTGCAAAATGAACCCTGCGGCGTACGATTTTGCTATATCCTTTTCATTTGAAAGATTGATATAACTTCTCATCTCGTTTAATATTTCGGCAGGTTTTGAGCGGTGAAGAAGCGAGCCGACTTTTCTAAGCGTTTTGCCAGCCATCCACGGCATAACCCTATGGTCAAAAAATATATCGGGTCCTTGCGTGCCGACAAAATATGCGCACTCATCAAGGTCAAAATCAACAGTATTTTTAATATCTTCTTCAAGTTCTTTTGCAAAAAGATAGTGAGTTGAATATGCAGGCATTAAATCAGTCCTTTAAAATCATTTGGAAAATCGCAGTCAACCGTTACGCTTTTGCCTGTAATCGGATGAGTAAAATAAATTGTTTTGCAGTGGAGCGCCTGACGGTCGATTTTTGTCAAATTTCCGCCGTAAAGCGAGTCACCTAAAAGCGGATGACCAAGGTGGGCAAAGTGCACCCTTATTTGGTGAGTTCGTCCCGTTTCAAGATTAATTTTAAGAAGCGTATTTTCACCGTCGGTTTTAACGGCGTTCCAGTGAGTAACTGCCCTTTCGCCGTCGTCAAAAACTCCCCGTTCAATTATGCTTTCCCCTACTCTTCTTATCGGCAAATCAATCGTGCCGCTTCCCTCAAACACTCCGCTTACAACTGCATAGTAGTCTTTCTTGACATTGCAGGCAAGTTTACTTGCCGCAAGTTCGTTTTTCGCAATAAGCACAAGACCGCTCGTGTCACGGTCGAGCCTGTAAACCGCCCTGAATGCGCAATCAAAGTCAAGAAAGCACGCCGAAACATTTGCCAGAGTATCGCCACGGTGGTTTCTGCTTTCGTGTACCGGCATAAGCGGCGGCTTATTGAGCACCAAAATATCTTCGTCGCTGTATGCCACGCTTACCTTGTCGCACTCAAATTTCGGCGGCATTTTGCCCTTGTTTTTTATACTGATTTTGAGCTCGTCACCTGATTTTAGCCGTTCAATCGTTTTGGCAAATTTGCCGTTTAACTTTATTCCGTTTTCGTCCTGTTTAAGTTTGGTTAAAAGTGATGACGACACACCGAAGTTTCTAAGATAATCTCTTATCATAACCGAGTCGTCTTTTTCTTTTATATCAAATATTATTTCTCTCATAAAATTTATTATATAACAAATTTGTTATAATGGCAAATTATTGTTTATAATAGGTTGACGGCTTTCAGCCACATTATAGTTTTTCTCTCCCTCAGTCA
>UQEY01000030.1 GCA_900540235.1 uncultured Eubacteriales bacterium | reverse complement strand
AATTTTCAAAGATTAATCGCTTATGAGAAAATTTATTCAAACACGGAATTTCTTTGGACGATGTAGGGGTCGGCGTCCCCGACGAAGCGCTATGTGATAAAAACAAAAAACGGCAGGTAAAACCCACCGTTTAGAAAGACCGAATATCTTATTTGATAACAGTTGCGATTGTGTTAGGTGCCATACCGGCTGCATTTGCTTCATCTGTATCAATGTGCATTGCAAGTGCATAAGAATCTGAAACTCTTACTACAACATCGCCGAAAGTAAGGTTTCTGCCGTTTGATGTAGGAATTTCAACCGATACGATTTGACCGTTTTCAAGACCCATCTTTTCAGCGTCGGCAGTAGTTGCGTGAATATGTCTTTTAGCGGCAATAACGCCTTTTTCAATTTCGATTTCGCCTGCAGGACCGACAAGCTTGCAACTGCCTGAACCTTCAAGGTCACCACTCTCTCTTACAGGAGCGGTAACGCCGATTGAACGAGCGTCTGTGAGTGAAAGCTCAACTTGAGTTTCTTTTCTGCAAGGACCGAGAATAGAAACAGCAGGAAATTCGCTCTTAGCGCCTACTACTCTAACTCTTTCGTTACTTGCAAATTGACCCGGCTGTGAAAGTTCCTTTTTAACTGTAAGCTCATAGCCTTTGCCGAAAAGTGTTTCCAAATCTTCCTTTGAAAGGTGAACATGTCTTGCTGAAATTTCAACTAAAACTTTGTTTTCCATATGTAAATCTCCTTAAATCATACACGCACCGACAGGTGCATTTTTATCATATATATTTTATACCTATTTTCGTTGTATTTCAACCATAAATTTGATATAATAGCCGTGGTGATGAAAAATGACATTAGACGAACTTGAAATTAAATGTAAAAATTGCACAAAATGTGACTTGTGCGAGGGCAGAACAAACCTTGTTTTCGGCGTGGGCAAAAAAGATGCCGACATTATGCTTATCGGTGAAGGACCGGGCGAAAACGAGGACTTGCAGGGTCAGCCGTTTGTTGGCAGGTCGGGTCAGCTTCTTGATAAATTCCTTGCAAGCGTTGACCTTTCCAGGGATAAAAATGTTTATATCGCAAATATGGTTAAGTGCCGTCCGCCTAAAAATCGTGACCCAAAGCCGGAGGAACAGGATATGTGCATCAACTGGCTTAGGGAACAGTTCAAAATTATTAAGCCTAAAATCATTGTTTGCGTAGGCAGAATTTCGGCTCAGAGGCTAATTGACAAAAACTTTAAAGTTACTCAGCAGCACGGTCAGTTTATTGATAAAAACGGTACGCTCTTTATGGGCACATACCACCCTGCCGCAATCTTGCGCAACCCGAATAATAAAGAACTTGCTTTCGCCGATTGGCTGGCGCTCAGGGATAAGATTAACGAACTCGGTATAGAAATATAAAATTGATGTCTGTTATAATCAAAAGCGGAAAGTAAGTGATATTTATGTCTGATTGGAATTCTAATCAATATATGAAATTTGCAAAAGAGAGAACGCAACCGTCAAAGGACCTTATTGCAAGGCTTTGCGACATTAAACCCGGTCGCATACTTGACCTCGGTTGCGGACCGGGAAACAGCACGCAGGCGCTTAGAAACAGATTCAACAACGCTGAAATCATCGGTGTTGACGCATCGGAAAATATGCTTGAAAAAGCGAGAAATGAGCACCCTGACCTTAAATTTGAAAAATGCTTTTTGCCGCAAGGGCTCAAAAACATTGACGGCAAGTTTGATTTGATTTTTTCAAACGCCTGTATTCATTGGATACCGGAGCAAAGAGAACTTTTAACCGCTTGCAAAAATAAGCTAAATAAAAACGGTACTCTTGCGGTTCAAATACCTTTCATTCAAAATGCTCCGTTTTACAAAATACTTTATAAGCTGGTTGACGAAAAGTGGACAAATTTGAAGTCAATCAAAAATTTTCACAACCTTTTGCCGGAAGAATATTATGACCTTTTGGGTGAACTCGGTTTTGACTTTGACATTTGGGACACAACATATTATCACACCGTTTCATCGCATATGGGCGTGATTGAGTGGTACAAGGGAAGCGGTTTAAGACCGTATTTGCAAGCGCTTGAAAGCGAAGAAGAAAAAGATGAATTCATAGCCGATTTGCTCTGTATTATCAAAAACACATACCCTGCACAGCAAAACGGAAACATAATTTTAAAAATGCCGAGAGTATTTTTTACGGCGCATAAATAAAGTTAAAGGGCACTGATTTGTTTCAGTGTCCTTTATAATTTTCATATTCTTTTTCTATCCAAGCCATAAGAAGATTGACTATTTTTTCCTGCTGAACTTCGGTGAGTTCCCTGCCCTTCGGCACTTTGTACCACTTTTCAAGGCAACTGCGACAACAACAGGCACAAGCGTGCTGAGCGATAAAAACAGGATGATTTTTCATCGGAGTTTGCTTGCCGTCATTCGGAATAAATGCAGGCGCAAGATTTTTCTTTATAAAATCATTTGCGTGGCTTCTTATTTTTTCCATACCCTTTTCATCAATATAGTCAATATCCTTTTGCTTTAAATGAAAAGACGAGCGAAATTTTGATTTTGAAAGCTTTTCAAGCGCATCGTCAACCGTTTGCATAATACCACCTAAGAAAATAAGACTGCCCGATTGCTCGAACAGCCTTATTATAACAAAAATTACATTGTAAGTTCAAGTGACTTTGAATCAACTTCTGCAAGAATTTTTTCAACAAATTCGTCAACAGTCATTGCGCCCTTGTCACCGCCTGAACGGGTACGAAGCGATACTGTATTATTTTCAATATCCTTATCGCCTGCAAGGAGCATATAAGGTACTTTTTCAAGCTGAGCCTGACGAATCTTGAAACCGATTTTTTCACTTCTGTCGTCAATCTCACAGCGAATACCCTTAGCTTCAAGTTGCTTTTTAACTTCTGCAAGATAGTCATAATGACGGTCTGCAATAGGAAGAAGCTTAACCTGAACAGGAGCAAGCCAAGTCGGGAATGCGCCGGCATATTTTTCAATAAGATAAGCAAGTGTACGCTCATAGCAGCCGATTGAAGTTCTGTGAATAATATAAGGATTTTTCTTTGTGCCGTCCTTGTCAACATATTCCATGCCGAATTTTTCAGCAAGCATTTGGTCAATTTGAATTGTGATAAGCGTATCTTCCTTACCGTATACATTTCTAATTTGAATATCAAGCTTAGGACCGTAGAATGCAGCCTCGCCGATACCGATTTTGTAATCAACGCCGAGGTCGTCAAGAATATTTTTCATCTTTGACTGAGCTTCATCCCACTGTTCCTCGGTACCGATATACTTTTCACGGTCGTTAGGGTCCCACTGAGAAAATCTAAATGAGGCGTCCTCATAAAGACCGAGAGTTTTAAGCATAAATGTTGCAAGTTCAAGGCAACTTCTGAATTCATCTTCAAGCTGCTCAGGAGTACACATAAGGTGACCCTCACTGATTGTGAACTGACGAACACGAATAAGACCGTGCATTTCGCCTGAAGCTTCATTACGGAAAAGAGTAGAAGTTTCATCATATCTGAGCGGCAAATCACGATAAGAACGGGCTCTGTTAAGATAAGCCTGATATTGGAACGGACAAGTCATAGGGCGAAGTGCAAATACTTCCTTATCCTTTTCCTCGTCGCCTAAAACGAACATACCTTCCTTGTAGTGGTCCCAGTGACCCGAAATTTTGTAAAGGTCAGATTTAGCCATAAGAGGAGTTTTTGTAAGCTGCCAGCCTCTCTTTGCTTCTTCGTCTTCAACAAAACGCTGAAGAATTTGGATAATCTTTGTACCCTTTGGCAAAAGAATAGGCAAACCCTGACCGATATAGTCAACTGTTGTGAAAAGTTCAAGCTCACGGCCGAGTTTGTTGTGGTCACGCTTCTTAGCTTCTTCAAGCATATTAAGATATTCTTCAAGCATTGAAGCTTTCGGAAAAGCGATACCGTAAACACGGCAAAGCATTTTATTCTTTTCATCGCCACGCCAATATGCACCTGTACAGTTAGTAAGCTTAAATGCCTTAATAACTTTCATCTCAGGGATATGAGGACCTGCGCAAAGCTCGGTAAACTCGCCCTGCTTATAGAAGCTGATAGGTTCGCCTTTAGCTGCGTGCTCATTGATAAGTTCAACCTTGTAAGGCTCATCCTTTTCTTCCATAAGTTTAATTGCTTCGTCAACAGGAAGTTCAAACTTTTCAATAGGATAATTTTCCTTAATAATAGCTTTCATTTCTTTTTCTATCTTATCAAGGTCATCCTGAGTAAAATGTGCGTCAATATCAAAATCGTAATAAAAACCGTTTTCTATAGCAGGACCGATAGTAAGCTTAGCATTTGGATAAAGCCTTTTAACAGCCTGAGCCATAACATGAGATGCTGTATGGTTGAATGCCTTTTTGCCGTCCTCGTCATCAAATGTAAGAACTTCAAAATTGCAATCGTTTTCAACTGTTGTGCGAAGGTCTGCCACCTTACCGTCAATAAGAACTGCGCAAGCGTTTCTGTAAAGACCCATTGAAATGTCTTTAGTAATCTCGGCAGCGGTGGTAGGTGCGCCGTACTCCTTAACACTGCCGTCTTTCAACTTAATAATCATAATATTTCCCTCCTAAAAATAAAAAAATCACCCTGATAAAAAATCAGGGTGAATAATAATCCACTGTTCCACCTGAATTGCATAAAAAATATGCCACTCATTAGCTCTGTAACGGGAGCAACCGACCGGTATTAACGGCACTCAAAGGCGGTAAAATGCTTTGCGACTGTGTACTTTCACCAAACGCACACTCTCTGCATGCCGTTGAAAAGCAAATCATGTCCTTCTCATCGATTTGAGTTCATTCTAACACTAAAAAAAAATATTGTCAACACATTTTTATTCCAATATCGCATAAACACTCACTTTTTTCACACTTTGGGTATTTTTTGAATTAACAATATGTATATTTTTGTTTTATTTAACCTTGACAGATACAAGATATAGGTGTATATTATTAGATAAGTTTTACATATTGTTATGTTTTTTTGTATGACTTTTAGTAAAATTTGCATTATAAACTGTACCTTTTCTGATGGTAAATTTCGAGAAATAATGAAATTAAAATTAACAAAAGAAGGAGGTGCTGTTTGATAAATGAGTAGTGTTATTATACCGATTATCGTCGGTTTGATATGTGCAATAATTTTTGGCGTTTTAGGTTTTGTTATCGGCGGCGAGCACCGCAGAAAAACAACTGAAAAAGAGATTGGCTCCGCCACTCAGCAAGCCACAACAATTATTAATAACGCTTTAACCGAAGCCGAGAATACAAAAAGGGCAAGGCTTGTTGAAGCAAAAGACGAAATACACAAGCTTCGTTCGGATGCGGACAAGGAAATTCGTGAAAGAAGAAGCGAAGTACAAAAGCAGGAAAATCGTTTAACTCAAAGAGAAGA
This sequence comes from uncultured Eubacteriales bacterium, assembly GCA_900540235.1. Lineage (GTDB taxonomy): Bacteria > Bacillota > Clostridia > Oscillospirales > Acutalibacteraceae > Eubacterium_R. The sequence goes on along the minus strand of UQEY01000030.1, from coordinate 17,958 downwards.
ATATCTTGACAAAAGAGCAGATTCTCTTGAAAAGAAAAATGAAAATATCAGCCACAAGCAGAAACAGCTTGATGACAAGCTACTCGAAATCGACGGCATCAAGAAAAGCCAGTTTGATATGCTTGAACGCATTTCAGGTTTAACTCAGGAGCAGGCTAAGGACCAACTTCTTGCCAATCTCAACGAGCAATTAGACACTGAAAAAAGCAAGCGTATTCTTGAAAACGAGCAGATGATTAAAGACCAGAGCGAAGTTTTGGCTAAGGAGATCATCTCTACTGCAATTCAGCGTTGTGCGGCAGACCATACGGCTGAAACAACCGTTTCCGTTGTTGCTCTCCCGAGCGATGAAATGAAGGGCAGAATTATCGGTCGTGAGGGCAGAAATATCCGCTCAATCGAAACTATTACCGGTGTTGAACTCATCATTGACGACACACCTGAAGCTATTACAATCAGTTCTTTTGACCCTGTCAGGAGGGAGATTGCAAGGCTCACACTTGAACATCTTATTCAGGACGGTCGTATCCACCCTACTAAGATTGAAGAATGTTTTGACAAAGCAACCCGTGAAGTTAACGCAACAATTAAGCAAGAGGGTGAAAAAGCCGTTCTTGCAGCAAATTGCGGTCAAATTCATCCTGAACTTGTTAAGCTTCTCGGTAAACTTAAATATCGTACTTCCTACGGTCAAAGTGTGCTCAAGCACTCACTTGAAGTATCGTACATTGCAGGTCTTATGGCTGCAGAACTCGGTGCGGACGAAAAGCAGGCAAGGCGTGCAGGTCTTTTGCACGATATAGGCAAAGCGCTTGACCATGAAATGGAAGGCTCTCACATTGCGCTTGGTGTTGAATGGGCTAAGAAATATAAAGAAAATGACGCTATCGTTCACGCCATTGCGGCTCACCACGGTGAAATTGAATGTAAGACGGTTGTTGCCTGCCTCGTTCAGGCTGCCGACGCTGTTTCAGCCGCAAGACCGGGTGCAAGAAGAGAAAATATTGAAAACTATATCAAGCGTTTGCAGCAGCTTGAAGAAATTTCCACAAGCTTTGACGGCGTAGAAAGAGCATATGCAATTCAGGCAGGTCGTGAAGTCAGGGTTATGGTTAAGCCTGAAATTATCAACGATGCAAGAATGCCTTATATCGCTCATGAAATTGCGCAGAAGATCGAAAGCGAAATGGAATATCCGGGACAGATTAAGGTTAATATTATCAGAGAATCAAGAGCTTCGGATATAGCAAAATAAGAAATTAGAAGCCGCTTTTTAAGTTGGCTTCTTTTTTTATAATTCTTTCGACATAAAAGACTATTTTTTTCAAAGGAGAACAGTTATGATTAAGCATATTGTATGTTTCAAGCTTAAAGATAACAGCTTGGAAGAATGTGAAAAGGCAGCAAATATTTTAAAATCAATGGACGGCAATGTACCTCTTCTTCGCAGTATTGAGGTAGGTGTTGACTTTCTTCATTCACCCCGTTCATACGACATCATTTTGCAAGTTACTCTTGACGATGCAAAAGCGCTTGACGAGTACCAAAAGGACGAATATCATTGTTCGGTAGTTAAAAAGCATATGCACTCGGTTGCTGAAACTTCGGTAGCGATTGATTACGAATTATAATTTGATTTAACTTGCAGGCGGTCTTTTCACGGGCCGTCTGCTTTTTATATATTATATATAAAAAGAGAGTACATATTTTGGTAAGTATTTCGTTTGACAAGTGTTAACAGTGTTGATATAATATATTTATATATTATTTTAAAGTTAATTAATTATATTCGGAGGTATGTATGGAAGAAAATAAAGAAATTGAAATTGATTTAAGAAAAATATTTGCAATGCTAAAAAAGAAAATTGCAATCATAATTGTCGTTGCGCTTATAGGCGCAGTTGTTTCGGGTTGCATAACAAACTTTTTGATTAAGCCTAAGTACACATCAAGCGTAAGCTTTTATGTAAACAACAATAACGACAACCTTGTCGGTTCTTCGGGCACTATTTCTTCAAGTGACCTTGACGCATCGGAAAAGCTTGTTAACACATACATAGTTGTTGTAAAAAGTAACACTTTCCTCAGCAAGGTTGCAGATAAACTCGGTAACGGTCTTACAGCTACTCAAATCAAGAAGATGATGTCTTGCTCCGCTATTGAAGACACTCTTGCCTTTCAGGTTAGCATAACAAACACTAACCCTGAGCTTGCGGCTGAAATTGCAAATACCGTTGCAGAACTCAGCCCTCAGGAAATTGTAAGAGTTCTTAAAGTCGGCGGCGTTGAAGTTATCGACTACGCAAGTGTTCCTGTTAAGCCGTCGTCACCTAATTTGAAGAAAAATATTTTAATCGGCTTTGCAGTTGCTTTTGTTGCGGCATTTGCAGTTTGCTTTATTAAAGAATTATTTGATACAAGAATTATGAGCGAAAGCGATTTAACAAGAGATTTTGATATTCCTGTTATCGGTACGGTTCCGAGATTGGTTCCTATTGAAGAAAAGAAAGAAGTTTCTTCAGGCGCTACTATGGAACAAATCGCAAGTCAGATTAAGAAAGGAGAATAATTATGGCACTCGGTATGAAAAAAAAGAACGAAAACAAAGCATCACATTTTACAAAAGACGACCAGAAAAAAATACTCTGCCAAGCTTCTCCTTTTGTGGTTAAAGAGGCGTACAGTTCAATTCGTACAAACCTCCTCTTTTCTCAGCAAGGTGACGAATGTCCGGTATTCGTTGTAACAAGTCCTACTGCCAACAACGGCAAATCTATAAACTCTGTTAATATGGCTGTTTCATTTGCTCAAATGGGCAAGAAAACGCTTTTAATCGATTCCGATATGCGTAATCCTACTTTGCACAGACTTTTCTCGATTCCGGTTAAAAACGGTCTTTCGGAAATACTTGCAGGCCTTACGGACAGTATCACGGTGTCAAAAACAGAAATTGAAAACCTTTCGCTTCTCACCGCAGGTAAAATTCCGCCAAACCCGTCTGAACTTTTGGCAAGTGAGAGAACAGATAAGCTTTTGGCTTTTGTTAAGCAGCATTACGATTGTGTGTTTATTGACACACCGCCTGTAAATCTTGTTACCGACCCTACCGCTTTTGCAACAAAGAGTACCGGCTATATTATGGTAATAAAATCAGGTGTAACAGATACTCAAAGTACAAAAAGAGCTGTTGACGCACTTCAATCGCTCGGTGCAAATATCGTCGGTTTCGTGCTTAACGACGCTATGGAAACAAACGGTATGAAGTATTACAGCTACGGCAAATACCGTGGATACAAATCAAAGTACGGCTACTACAACTACAACTATAACTACAATTACACTTACAAATAAAAATAAACTAAGTCAGGAAGTTTTAGGATGAACAGTCAACGGCGGTTTCAGCAGAAACTTGAATTCGCAATAAATTTAATAGCACTTATTCTTTCGCACTGCGCTACATTTCTTATCTTTGGCATAATTATCCCGAGAATTGACCCGCACACGCAAAATGACAGAATTGAGTATTGCATCATTTTAGCATTGTCTACGGTTACAGTGTCGCTGTTTTTCTCATCTTCTCTTGACTTATCGACAAGAAACAGAGGTTCGGAATTTATCAGTACGCTGAGAAACTGTTTTTTGACATACGGTCTTTTCGGCGCACTGCTTATTTTAACAAAGAACCCGCTTATTGACTCTCGTTACCTTTTTATTTCTTCTTTTGCTTATTATGTTGCCTTTTCGCTTGTAGGAAGATATTTCTTTAAGCGTGTTATGAGAAAACGCATTTCAAAAAGCAAATTTGCCACAAGAGTCGGTGTTATTTCAACTTACGAGCGTGCAAATGAATTTATACCTAAGCTTAAAGAAAACTGGACTAAAAACATTACTGCAGTCGCACTTATTGACGCAAGTTTTAATGACAGCGGTTTTATTCTTGAAAACAACACGCCTGTATTTGATGTTTGCGGCATTCCTGTTGTTGCTAATATTGAAAGCATAATCGGCTGGATAAGAACGGCAAGCCTTGACGAAATTTACATAAATGTTGAAAATATGAGTATGCTCCCAAATGCAAGTGAACTTATTGAAGAACTTGAGGATATGGGCGTTACGGTTAACATTAATATTCCTACTCTTGAAAATCTTCTTGCCGACAGTAAGTATAACAATATTAACTGCGTTGTTGAGTCTGAATACCCTATGGCTCAGCTTGCACCGACTGTTATTAGCCAAAGTAAACTTGCTCTTAAAAGAGTTATTGACATTTTGGGCGGTTTGGTCGGTTCACTCTTATCGCTTCCGATTATTCTTCTTGTTGCAATTCCGCTGAAAATAGAATCACCGGGGCCGCTTATTTTTAAACAGCAGAGAGTCGGCAAAAACGGCAGAATATTTAATATTTACAAAATTCGCTCAATGTATAAGGATGCGGAGGAGCGAAAAAAAGCTCTTATGGAGCAAAACAAAATGGACGGTCATATGTTTAAAATGGACAATGACCCAAGAATTACAAAAGTAGGCAAATTCATCAGAAAAACAAGTATTGATGAGCTTCCGCAGTTTTGGAATGTTCTTAAAGGTGATATGAGTTTGGTGGGCACAAGACCCCCTACCGTTGATGAATTTGAAAAATATGAGAGCCACCACAAAAGGCGTCTTTCAATGAAACCGGGAATTACCGGCAAATGGCAGGTTTCAGGCAGGTCGGACATTCAAGATTTTGAAGAAGTAGTTAAGCTTGACTGCGAATATATTGACGAATGGTCGCCTATGCTTGATATTCAAATACTTTTCAAAACCGTAGGCGTTGTTCTCACCCACAAGGGTGCGGAATAGCAGATTGGAAACGATATGAAAATTGCAATGTTCGGTCACAAAAGAATACCCTCCCGTGAGGGCGGAGTTGAAATAGTTGTTGAAAACCTTGCAAGCCGTATGGCTGAAAAAGGGTATGATGTCACCGTTTATAACAGAAAAGGGCATCATGTGTCGGGGAGTGAATTTGACAGCGAAAGCGGCAAAGATAAACTTTCAAAAGTTAAGATTAAAACCGTTTTCACATTTCAAAACAGTTCTTTAAACGCTATTGTTTACAGTATTCTTTCGGCAATTAGGGTTAGTTTTTCAAAGTGCGATGTGGTTCACATTCACGCCGAGGGTCCTGCTTCCATGTCTTTTTTGCCAAAAATTTTCGGCAAAAAGGTTATTGTTACCATTCACGGTCTTGACTGGCAGAGGTCGAAATGGGGCGGCTTTGCAACCAAATTTTTAAAATACGGTGAAAAGAACGCTGCAAAATATGCAAACGAAGTAATCGTGCTTTCAAAAAATGTACAAAAGTATTTTAAAGATACATACGACAGAGATACGGTTTATATTCCAAACGCAGTGGACAAGCCGGTGATTAAGTCTGACGAAGAAATAAAGAAGCTTTACGGCTTAAAAAAAGACGGCTATATCCTTTTCCTTGGCAGAATTGTGCCTGAAAAAGGAATACACTATTTAATCAAAGCATATAATGAACTTGACTGCGGCAAAAAGCTTGTTATTGCAGGCGGCGCAAGTCACACGAGCGAATATGTTAATGAAGTTAAGCAGCTTGCAAGTGGAAACAACAACATTATTTTTACAGATTTTGTTCAGGGTGAAGTGCTTGAAGAACTTTACTCAAATGCTTATATCTATGTTCTTCCAAGCGACCTTGAGGGTATGCCGTTAAGCTTGCTTGAGGCTATGAGTTACGGCAACTGCTGTATCACTTCGGATATTGCGGAATGCACCGAAGTGTGCGAGGAAAATGCAATTTATTTTAAAAAAAGCGATATTAAAGATTTAAAAAACAAACTTGAATTTGCGCTCAAAAATGAAAACGAAGTAAAGAAATACAAAGAAAAAGCGAGCGACTTTATTTGTGCTAAATATAACTGGAACAGTGTAGTAGAGCAAACGCTTGAACTTTACAAAAAATAATGGTGAAATTATGAAAATTTTAATGGTTAACAAATTTCTCTACCCTAACGGAGGGTCGGAAACATATATGTTTAAACTCGGCGAGTATTTAACAAAGCTCGGCAACGAGGTTGAATATTTCGGTATGCAGCATCCTGACAGATGCGTTTCAAATTCGCTTAACCTTTACACCGAAACTATGGATTTTCATAATTCAAATGCGCTAAAAAAGCTTAAACTGTCTGTTAAAACGATTTATTCAAAAGAAGCAAGAGTTAAGATGCTTAAGGTGCTTGAAAATTTCGAGCCGGATGTGGTTCATCTAAATAATTTCAATTTTCAGCTTACTCCAAGCATTATTTATGCGGTAAAAGATTATGACAAAATAAGCAAAAAGCGAGTTAAGCTTGTTTACACTTCACACGATTACCAGCTTGTGTGCCCTAATCATATGATGATGGATATACATACAAATACTCCTTGTGAAAAATGCATTACCGACGGTTTTAAAAGCTGTACAAAAGGCAGATGTATTCACTCCTCTTTTCTTAAATCTTTTCTCGGCACACTTGAAGCCGAGATTTATAACAAAAATAATATTTATGACAGAATTGACAACATAATTTGTTGCAGCGATTTTATCAAGTCAAAGCTTGACACCAACCCGCTTTTTAAAAAGAAAACAACCACGCTTCACAATTTTATTGAAAGCGTTGACAGTAAAGATACAAAAAAAGAAGATTATGTTCTTTACTTTGGCAGATTTGCCGAAGAAAAAGGAATTGACACATTGATAAACGCAAAAGGCACAAAATTCATTTGCGCCGGCTGTGGTCCGATTGAAGATAAGGTTAACAAAGCCGACAATTTGGAAAACATCGGCTTTAAATCGGGCGAAGAACTTGAAATGCTTATCAGAAAAGCAAAGTGCACAGTTTATCCAAGTATTTGGTATGAAAACTGTCCGTTCTCAATTATGGAAAGCATTATGTACGGCACACCGGTAATTGCTTCAAACATCGGCGGCATACCGGAACTTATTGACGATGGAAAAACAGGCTTTCTTGTAGCACCGTCTGACAGCAAAGCGCTTGAAGAAGCTATTAAAAAGCTTGATAACGAAGCACTTTTATGCCGGATGGAGAAAAACTGCAAAGCAAAAAAATTTGACGATGTTGAAGCATACACACAAAAGCTTTTAACAATATATAAAAACTGATATATGGGGAATTTGGGATGAAAAAACTTAACGGAACAGTAATAGTTACATATCGTTGCAACGCAAGGTGCAATATGTGCAACAGATATAAAAAGCCGTCAAAGCCTGAAGAAGAACTTACGGTTGAAACAATTAAGAAGCTTCCGCCGATGTATTTTACAAACATAACGGGCGGTGAGCCGTTCATTCGTGAAGATTTGAGCGACATTGTAAGAGAACTTTACAAAAAGAGTGACAGAATTGTTATTTCAACAAACGGCTTTTTTACGGACAGAATAATCAAGCTTTGCGAGGAATTCCCTAATGTAGGTATTCGTATTTCCATTGAAGGTTTGGAGGAAACCAACAATAAAATAAGAGGTCTTGACGACGGCTTTAACCGTGGATATACCACGCTGAAAAAGCTTGTTGAGATGAATCATCCCGATGTCGGCTTCGGTATGACAGTTCAGGACGAAAACGCAAAGGACCTTGTCGAGCTTTATAAACTCAGCGATAAAATGAATATGGAATTTGCAACTGCCTCACTTCACAATTCATTTTATTTTGTTGAAGCAAAAAATATTATTAAAGACAGACCGATGGTTGCAAAAGAGTTTGAGGGCCTTATTAACGAGCTTCTCAAATCTAACTCGCCTAAAAAATGGTTTAGAGCGTATTTTAACCACGGATTAATTAATTACATATACGGTCAAAAAAGGATTCTTCCTTGCGATATGGCATTTGATACATTTTTCATTGACCCATACGGCGATGTTATGCCTTGCAACGGTACTAAAGAAAAAGAAGTTATGGGTAACCTTAACGAGAGTGATTGGGATACCCTTTGGAACAGCAAGCAGGCAGACAAAGTAAGGGAAAAGGTTCGCCACTGTGACAGGCAGTGCTGGATGATTGGCTCTGTTTCCCCTGCCATGCACAAATATATTTGGGTGCCTGCTGCCTGGGTTATTAAGCACAAGTTTTTAAGATTTTTCAAAGAAAACAAATATTCAATGTATGAAAACAAGATTTGTCGTGACTATCGTGACGGTAAAGTGAGCAAAGAAGAACTTGACAAGCTTTCAACCTGCGATATGAACGCCGTTATTAACGACGGTCTTTCAGACAAATCGAGAGAGCAGCTTAAAAACAAAACAGGCGAAGAAATAGTTGACGCAGACATTGCAAAGCAACTTAGCTAAAAGAGGAAAACGGATGAACATTCTTTTATCTGCATACAGCATTAACCCATACAAAGGCTCGGAAAACGCAGTCGGATGGAATTGGGTATTAACATTGAGTCAAAAATTACCAAACAGCACCATTTACATCTTGACCCGCACATACAATGAGGATGACACAAGAAAAGGAATTGAAGAATTCGGCTTGAAAAATGTCAAACTTATAATTGTTGAAGTTCCTAAAGCCCTTGACTGGTTTAGAGAGAAGCACTCGGCTTTTCACCACGCATACTATATTTTATGGCAAAAAGTTGCATATAATTGGGCAAAAAACAGCGGTATTAAATTTGATGTAATTCATCATATTTCTATGGGTAATTACAGAATTACGGGACGAATGTATAAAATTAAGGACGCTTACACTATCTTCGGTCCTGTAGGCGGAGGTCAAACGACTGCGCCTGCTCTGCGCTCATATTATAACAGCAACAAGCTTTATGAAAATTTCAGAAACAGCGTTAACAAAGCCTTTTCAAAATTTAACTTTTATAAAAAGCAAATCAATGCTTTTGACAAAGTTTATGCCGTTAATGACGAAACGAAAAATGCGATTGAAACAGCGGCGCACATTAATTGCGAAAAGCTTTGTGACATTGCAATAAGCAAGGATATGCAAAACCTTGACATTCACCACGAAAATAAGGACGAAGTTGAAATCATATATCTCGGAAGAATAATTGAGCTTAAAGGCATTATGCTTTTAATTGATGTAATCAAAAATATCAAAACAGATAAAAAGTTTCATATTTCTCTTTACGGCGAAGGCGAGCTTGAAGAACAGGCTCAGAGAAAGATTGACGAATACGGCATAAACGATTTAGTCACGCTTAAAGGCAAGGTCGATTATACCGAAATTGCAGACATTTACAAAAATGCGGACGCATTTGTTCACCCGACGCTTAGGGACAGCAGCGGCGCCGTTTTTGTTGAAGCAATGGCAAATAAACTTCCTATCGTTGCGCTCAAGCAAAGTATTTCAAGAGATTTGGATAAGCACAAATGCGGTATTTTCGTTAATGTCAATCAATCAAAAGAGGAAATCATCAACGAATTTGCAAGCGATTTGGCAAAAATAATTGAAAATTATGATTTAAGAGTTGAACTCGGTCAAAACGGCTATGACTATGCAAACTCGGTTTTGACTATGGACTATAAATTTAACAAGATTTACGGCAATTTAGTAAAGCAGGAGAAAAATGAAAGTATTAATTGTTAACCCTATTCTTTACACAAATGAAAATAGGAATATAAAAAAAGTTAATACAATTAAGGACACTATGATTTATGACCTTTGCCTTGCGTTTAAGGAAAAAGGCTGTGACATCACCTTGGCAGCGTCAGATTTATACAAGCCTGTTCAAAATGAAAAGTATCCGTTTAATGTAGTGTGGATGAAAACGAAGTGTACAAAGCTTTTTCCGCCGCACACACTTCCCTTTTGCCCTGAAACAAAAAAAATTGCAAAAGGCGGCAATTTTGATTTAATTATTACAAGTGAAGTTTTTTCGCTCAATTCACTTTCACTCGCAGTTCATTCTTACAAAAATTTGATTGTATGGCAAGAGCTTGGCAAGCACAACCGCATTATGCACGGATATGCTTCAAAGATTTGGTATGGCATTATCGCTAAAATGTTTTTCAGAAAAGCTTTAATTGTCGCAAGAAGTGAACAGGCAAAAAAGTTCATATCTAAATATTGCAAAAATGTAAGCGATGAAATTATTGACCACGGAGTTAACACTAAAAAATTTATTCCTGAAACTGAAAAAGAAAATCAATTTGCAATCAGTTCTCAGCTTATAAAAAGGAAGCAGATTGACAAATCGATATCGGCATTTGCAAATTATTTAAAAAAATATGACAGCAGCGCTAAGCTTTACATTATGGGCGACGGAGATGAAAAAGAAAACTTAGTTGACCTTTCAAAAAAACTCGGTGCCGAGAAAAATATTATTTTTACCGGAAAGCTCAGTCATGATGAACTTATAAAAATACTTGCTAAATCAAAAGCAATGCTTGTTTACACTCAAAGTGATTTGAATATGGTATCAATAGTAGAATCTATTTCACTTGCGACACCTGTTATAACAACTGCTGTCCCTTATTGTTCAACATATATAAAAAGCGAAAAACTCGGAATAGTCAGCGACAACTGGGACGAAGACGATTTGTTTGAGATATCGCAAAGAAAAGAATATATAAATAATTGTATGAACTACAGACGAACTTTATCCACCGAATACAAGGCAGGGCAGTTTTTGAAAGAAAAAGGGATAAAATTTAATGAATAAAGAAACAAAAGACAAAATGCTAAAGCCTTTTGAAGGGCATAAGTTATATGAAAAAACAAGGCTTATATATTGGAAAATAAGATTATATAAACAACAGAAAGAAACAGAAAAAAATATTCAAAAAAGAGCAAACGGTTTTGACGACCCTGAATTTTCAAGACTGAAAGAATTTGAAAACAAATATAACGGCAAGCGTTGTTTTATTATTGCAACAGGTCCGTCACTCACAATAGACGACCTCGAAAGCTTAAAAAACGAATACACATTTGGTATGAATTCAATTATAAAGCTTTTTGATAAAACTTCCTTTAGACCTACATTTTACGGTATTCAGGACAAGGATGTATACGGTGCTATGGAAGAAGAAATAAAAAAAGCACCTATTAAAACTGCCTTTTGCTCGGACGAGTTATTACAGCATTACAATGTCCCAAGCAGTTTTATTACCTTCCCGTATAACGGTAATTATCATCTGTTTAACGGAAAGCTTGGTGAATACAATGCAAAATTCAGCGATAATGCCTACAATATAGTTTATGACGGATATTCAATCACCTATTCTCTTATAGAAATTGCCGTTTATATGGGCTTTAAAGAAATCTATTTGGTCGGCTGTGATTGCAGTTATCCCAAAGGTTCAAAAAGCCATATTGTTGAAAGCGGCTTTGTTGACAAAAACGCAATGAGTAACCCTATCCGTATGAGAGTAGGATACAAATGTGCAAAAGAATATGCCGACAGTCACAACATTAAAATATATAACGCTACAAGGGGCGGAGAACTTGAAACCTTTGAGCGTGTAAATTTAGATGAGGTACTTCAAAAAAATAATGAATGAAACTATAAAATATGACTTAGAAGCAATCACAAAGAAAAAATATTCTTTTCCGTATTTATGCTATTGCATTATAAAAAACAGGGGCTTCAGATATGTTTTTTATTTGCGAATGGCAGGCAAAAAAGGAATTTTTAAGCCTCTTTTTATGCTTTTGCACTCAAAACTTTCGCACAAAATGAACAATGAAATATCATATAAAACAAAGATTGGAAAAGGGTTTACTTTGGGTCACCCTTCGTCAATAGTCATAAATCCCGATGCCGAGCTCGGCGAAGATGTTTCCGTTTCGCACGGTGTAACCATAGGGATGGTAAAATCGGGCAAAAGGCAAGGTGTTCCAAAGCTTAACAATCACATATACATTGGCGCAAATGCAAGTATTGTCGGCGGCGTCACAATCGGAAACGATGTTTTAATAGCGGCAAACAGCTTTGTTGACTTTGATGTACCTGACAATTCACTTGTATTAGGAAACCCGGGAATAATTAAGCATAAAGAAAATGCTTGCACAAAAGACTATCATTAATAATAATCAAACGAGGTTAAAAAATGAAAAAAATTGTTGCAATAGTACCTATGAAACTCAATAACCAACGCTTGCCGCAAAAGAATACAAAACCTTTTACAAACGGCAAACCGCTTTGCTACTACATATTATCAACGCTTTTAAAAATTGATAAAATCGACGAAGTTTATGTATATTGCAGCAACGAGAGCATAAAAGATTTTATACCAAGCGGTGTAAAATATCTTAAAAGAAGTGAAACGCTCGACCAAAACACAACAAAGATGAACGAAGTGCTCAGTGCTTTTGCAAAAGATGTGCCTGCCGATATTTATGTTATGACGCACACAACAGCGCCGTTTATTTCAAAAGAATCTATTGAAAAAGGTCTTGATAAAGTTATCGAAGGCGATTATGACTCGTCTTTTGCGGCAAAAAAGCTACAGGACTTTTTATGGAAAGACGGCAAGCCGTTTAACTATGAGCTTAGCAATATACCTCGAACTCAAGATTTAGAGCCGCTTTATGAAGAAACGAGCGGTTTCTACATTTATAACAATGATGTAATTACTCAGCTTAATAGGCGAATCGGAGAAAAGCCGTATATTGTTGAAGTGAATGAAATTGAAGCGGTTGACATTGACGAAAAGGAAGATTTTTTAATAGCCGATGCAATATACAACAGTTTATATAAAAGCGAGGAATAACTTATGAAAGAAACATTAAAAGAATTTCGTAATAAGCTTGAAAACGGAGAATATGTTTACGGTCCTTTTATGAAAACAAGTGACCCGATGTTTGTTGAAGCAGTCGGTCTTGCAGGCTTTGATTATGTAATACTTGATATGGAGCACGGACCTGTTACCATTGAAAATCAGCAAAACAATATTCGTGCAGCAGAAGCAAGGGGAACGGTTCCTATCATTCGACTTAAAGACAGGGCTGAAAACAAAATAGGCAAAGCACTTGACATTGGTGCATACGGTATTCAGGTTCCTCAAATCAACAATGCGAAAGAAGCCGAAAATGTTGTCAAATTTGCAAAGTTTTACCCATACGGTATGCGAGGTGTTTGCAGATTTGTGCGTGCGGCAGACTATTCAAATTGTGACAGATACGAATTTTTTGAAAACTCAAAAGATGTTTTAATCATTCTTCAGCTTGAAGGAATTAAAGCTATAGAAAATCTTGACGAAATACTTGAAGTTGACGGAGTTGACATTTTATTTATCGGACCTTATGACCTTTCACAGTCGCTCGGTATTCCGGGACAGGTTAACAACCCTATTGTAGTTGACGCAATGAAAGGAATTGTTGAAAAAGCGAAAGCCAAGGGTAAAAAGGTTGGCACTTTTGTTGACACACCGGCAGATTTGAAAATGTGGAAAGAAATCGGTGTTCAATATTTAAGTTACAGCGTTGATGTGGGTATTTTTATGGATGCCTGCAAAGATTTAAGAAAATCGTTTGAATAAATTGGAGAATAAAATTAATGGCACCCACACTAAAATTTAAAATTTCACCGAGAGAATTTATTTTCTCACTGTTTTTGATATTGTTGCCGTTTAGTTTGTATGCAGACTATCATATAAACATACCTGCATTGTCTTATGTTGACGAGACACTTTGCATAATTTGTATTGTGTACACTTTATATTTTTCGTTTAAAAAAGGAATTAAAGGTACCGACTTAACGCTTTTAATTCTTATGATTATATGTTCTGCATTTGGCTTTATAGGCAATTTTATTTATAAATTGATAAGTCAACCAATGCCTATATTGGTCGACTTTATTTGCCTTGCTAAAATATTTGTAACTTTTATTGTATACAAGCAAGTTGCAGAATATGACACTAAAAGGCGAATGATTAATTATTTAGCGCCTTTTGCAAAACTTTTGATACTTTTCGGTTCGTTTTTTGGCTTTATATCATTATTTGCAGATATAGGTATGGCTGAAAATGAGCAAAGATATGGTCTTTCTCCATATTTCTTTATATTCGGCAATGCCGCAAGATACGGCTTTGTTATTGCTTCTTGCCTTTTGATTTTGTTTTTTGCAAATATCAGTCCTAAAAAACTTGCAATATATAAAATTCTTGCCGCATTCAACATACTTATCACAACTAAAGGCGTTATTTACATTGCACTTGTTTGTTATATTGTTTTATCGATTATGTGGAGAAACAAGAAAGAAACAAAATTTACAGCAGGTAACATAACTGTTTTATCAATCTTCATTGCTGTTGCTTCTACATTTCAAATCAAAACATATCTAGTCGATTCGCAGTCGCCGAGAATGATTTTGCTCAGATACGGTATCAAAACAGCAAAAACTTATTTTCCTTTCGGTTCGGGTTTTGCAACATACGGTTCAGATATGGCGGCAAGAAATTATTCTGTATTATATAAATTATACGGTTTTCAAAACAGGTATGGTTTAAATATGGAAAACAAAAATTTCTTAAATGACTGCTATTTAGGTATGGTTTTTGGTGAATTCGGATATATAGGTGCAATAATATTTGCAGTAATGTTAGCATTTATATTTATACCGATTAATAAAATCACTATAAGCAAAGGAATAAAAATATTAACACTCAGTATTTTTATCGCTCTTGTAATAAGCAGTTTGGGTACCGCTATTATCAAATCAAGTATCGGTGTATTTGTTATGTGTATACTCGGTATGGTTTGCGGATATGACAAAGCATACAAAAATTCAAAACCAACAGAAAAGGAAGAAAAATAAAGCTTATTGATTGCTTTAATAACTACTATGAATAAACTAAAACAGTTGAAAAGTAAATATTTTTCTCTTGATGTTGCGATAAGAGCCGGCGTTTGGTTTACAATATGCAATTTGCTTCAAAAGGGAATCACTATGATTTCCATGCCTATATTCACAAGGCTTTTAACTACCGAGCAATACGGCTGTTTTACTGTTTACCAGTCGTGGTATTCCATAATCAATATTATTGTAACATTTAACTTTTCCGGAAGTTTAATACTAAATGCAATGGCAAAGTATGAAAACAGAAGAAATGAATTTATTTCTTCTATTCAAACACTTTCCACCTGCATTACAATAAGTTTTTTTGTTGTTTATTTAATATTTCACAGCTTTTTTAACAAATTGTTTGGTCTGTCCACGCTCTTTATGGTAACTATGTTTGTTCAAATGCTTTTTGAACCGGCATACCTTTTTTGGGCACAAAAGCAGAGATATGAATACAAATATAAAGGACTTATAGCCGTAACGCTTTTAACATCGGCTTTAGGTCCGATTTTAGGTGTAATTGCGGTTATATCAACTCAGTATAAAGCCGAGGCAAGAGTGCTCTCATTTGCCATTGTTCAAATCTGTGCAGGGCTTATATTATATATAATTCAAAGCATTCGAGGAAAAACTTTTTATAATAAAGAATTTTGGAAATTTGCGCTTACTTTCAGCCTCCCACTCATTCCCCATTATCTTTCTCAAATAGTTTTAGGTCAATCTGACAGAATTATGATTGATAAAATCGTAGGTGCCAGTGAAGCGGCTATTTATGGCGTATCCTACAATTTAGCGTCTGTAATAACACTTTTTGTCAATGCTGTTAACAGTTCATTTGCGCCGTCGTTATATGAGGGGTTAAAGAAAAAAGATTGCAAAGACATAAAAAAAGCGGCAACATTTTTAGTTACATTTATGGCAGGTTTAATTTGTGTATTTATGCTTTTCGGACCTGAAATTATAACTATATTTGTTGCGCCCGAATACAAAGTTGCAAAATGGATATTTCCGCCTGTTGCAACTTCCGTTTTCTTTACTTTTATTTATGTTTTTTATGTAAATGTTGAATTTTACTATGAAAAAACGCAGTATGTTATGTTTGTTTCGGTTTTGGGCGCTGTACTCAATATTGTGTTAAACCTTATTTTTATAAAGAAATTTGGCTATATTGCCGCAGGTTATACAACCGTATTTTCATATATTGCTTTTTGCGTATCCCACTATTTTCTTTATCGTTTTATTATGAAAAAACAAGAAATGGGAAACATTTACAACAATATATTTTTCTTGTTTATAAGCATTATTGTATTGGCATTTATGGGAATATGCTTGCTCCTTTATAAGTTTAACACAATAAGATATATTGTTATCGCTGTCATTTGCGCCTTAGCAATCATATTTAGGAAAAAGCTTATTTACATATTTAAAAAAGCACTTAACAAATAGCGAGGTATTTTTATGTTAATGATGTTAAAAGACATATTAAAAACGCTTGCTTTTTCGCTTATACCGGCATTCATTTTTGCTTTTTTAGTAATACTTGCAATACCTTTATTCCAAAAAAACGGAATTAAAAAAGTATTCAAGATTTTTTTTGAAGATATAAAAGAGAATAAAGAAAATTTATACTTACTTTTCTTTTTAATGTATATTTTCATCGTTTTTTATAAAACTGTTTTGCAGCGTGACTTTATATACTCACCACTTGAAAATGTTTTTGGCGGATGGAAAATATTTATGACGCAATACACCGGTCTTGACTATCAGGTTATAGGCAACATTTTAATGTTTATACCTTTCTCGCTCTTTTTCTGCTTAATGAAAAAAACGCAAAGCGTAAAATACCTGCTTATATTCAGTATATTGTTTTCATTTTTGTTTTCGCTTTTGATTGAACTTAATCAGCTTATTTTTTCAAAGGGCACATTCCAATTATCCGACATTGTTTACAACACACTCGGAGGTTTAATAGGTGCATTAATATATTTAGCAGTTAAATTAATTATTAATAAGATAAAAGAAAAAGGTGCCAAATAAGGCACCTAAGACTGTCGATAAAGTGGCTAAACCGTGCCGAGTTTTAAAAATTCAGTAGGACTATTCGTAGGGAAGGGGCTTGCTCCTGCCGAAAACATTCTAATAAATTACAATTTGAAAAACGGCTTGAACATCGAGTTCAAGCCGTTTTTGGCACTTTTTGTCTTTTGCTCGGGGGCAGTACCATCGTACAGCTCCCGCTCGCAAAATACAAAATTTATCTCACTTTCTCAACATTCTCCAGCGTGTAGAAATTTATTATTTGACTTTTTCTACACGCTGAAAGGAAGTTGAGTAAAATCAACTTCCTTTTTGTTTTATATTCTTGTTTTTCGCCTTAATATTACAATTTATCAATAATATCGCAACTTTCGACAAATTTCGATAGACTATATATCGTATAATCGTATTAGGGGGTGAGAATATGAACTACGAAGAAATTTTGAAAACAATAGCTAAAAACAACAATACAACAGCAGAAACCGTTGAAAACGAAATTAAGGACGCAATAAAAAACGCAGGATATGATATTTCTCCGAAGCTATTTATTTCAATATGTGCATTCAAAGCTAAAAAGACTATAAATAGTAAGTGGTATAATTTATAGTCTAACATACCCTAACAAAATTGATATTATGATTTTGTTAGGAGTGAGAATTTTGAACATTTCACAGGCAACAAAAGAAAGAATTGAAGAACTATGCGAAAAGCGAAACATCAATTTTTGCCAACTTGCAACAATTTCGGGTATTCCGTACACAACGATTAAATCAATAATTTACGGTCAGAGCAAAAATCCCGGTATTGCAACTATTAAAAAGATATGCGACGGACTTGAAATAACGGTTACCGAATTTTTTGATACCGAAACTTTCAAAACACTTGAACAAGAGATACAATAACAAAAAGGAAGTTGTGTAAAATCAACTTTCTTTTTGTTATTGTAAATTATTGTTTACGGTTGTGAATAAGCAGCCATAACCGCACCCGATTTTCAAACAATTAGAAATTTATTACTAATAAAATAAATGAAACAATAAATGATTTGTTTCAACAACGCAGGAACGATACGATTTTAGGTATCTAAAGATACCGTAATCGTATCGTTGGGTGC
>UQEY01000029.1 GCA_900540235.1 uncultured Eubacteriales bacterium | reverse complement strand
AGACTATTTAAAATAGAAAAATCACCGTAGGGGCGAACTGCGTTCGCCCGCTAAAAAATAATTTATATAAAAACATAAAATCTTATTTTTTACCTTGACTTTTTTTGCAGTCTGTGTTACTCTTTTGTTACCTTTTTTGAATACAATATTTTGATGACAAGTTTCCAATAATCGGTAATATACAATATATGGTATATTTTTATCAAAAAACAGCATTAAAGTGCACTATTTAAATTGGTTACATTTTGGAAAAAATAATACAATTATCATTCCTTTTTCGGCACATCTTTGCTATAATAGTGAAAGTTTTTGGGGATACGCCCCGCAATACATAATTAAGATTTTAACGCAAACATTAAATATACAACATAAACTCGCACAGAGAGGTGACATGTACTTGGAGAATTTTGTAATTCGTGGCGGTCATGAACTCTTCGGAGAAGTAAATATCAGCGGTGCAAAAAATGCTGCTGTCGCAATAATTCCGGCTGCCATTCTCGCAAATGATATAGTACGCATAGAAAATATCCCTAACATCAGTGATGTTAGTTTAATGATTCAGACACTCGACAGAATGGGTGCAAAAATAAAACTTATTAACAACAACTCAATCGAAATTGACTCAAGATTTGTTCAAAGCAAGCCTGTTCCGTATGAACTTGCATCTCATTTCAGAGCAAGTTACTACCTTATCGGAGTGCTTCTCGGCAGATTTAAAAAGGCTGAAGTTGCAATGCCCGGCGGCTGCGACTTTGGTGTAAGACCTATTGACCAGCATGTTAAAGGCTTTGAAATGCTCGGTGCAAAGGTTGAAACTATTGACGGTATGGTTTGCGCAAATGCAGACAAACTTGTCGGCGCTTCTATTTATATGGATGTCGTTTCAGTCGGCGCAACAATGAACATTATGCTTGCCGCCGTTCTTGCAAGGGGTCTTACCGTTATTGAAAATGCCGCAAAAGAGCCGCATATAGTTGACCTTGCTCTTTTCCTTAACTCAATGGGCGCAGATATCAGAGGCGCCGGCACGGATGTAATTAAAATTCGTGGTGTTGAAAAGCTTCACGGCTGCACATATTCTATCATTCCCGACCAAATTGAAGCCGGCACATATATGGTTGCTGCTGCCACCTGCGGCGGTGATGTGCTTATTAAAAATGTTATTCCAAAGCACCTTGAATCTATCAGTGCAAAGCTTGAAGAAGCAGGTGCGGAAATAATTGAATATGACGACGCTGTTCGTGTTACCCGTTTTAAACCGCTTACAAAGTGCAATGTTAAAACTATGCCTCATCCGGGCTTTCCTACCGATATGCAGCCGCAAATGGCTGTTCTCCTTTCAATCGCAAAGGGAACAAGTATTTTGAGTGAAAGTGTTTGGGACAACAGGTTTCAATATGTTGGTCAGCTTCTTCGTATGGGCGCTAACATTCAGGTTGACGGCAAGATTGCTGTTATCGAAGGTGTTGACAGCTTAGCCGGTGTTAATGTTAAGGCTACCGACCTTAGAGCAGGTGCGGCTATGGTTATTGCCGGTCTTGTTGCCAAGGGTGAAACAACTGTTGAGGATATCCAATATATTGACAGAGGATACGAGGATATTTGCGAAAAGTTCTCATCCCTCGGTGCCGATATTAAGCGTGTTGTACTTAACGACAGTGACGCAATGATTGACGCAGGTTAATTTAATTATGTATTGTAAAACCCACGATTTTCAGTTTCGTGGGTTTTGTTTTGCGTTTTTAGGCACAAATAAATAAGAATTTGCGTTTTTGCTTTATTTGTGATATTATATTTCCATTAAATATAAGAGGTTTGGATATGGCAAAGGTATGTCAGCTTTTTTCGGGAAGCAGTGGCAATTCAATATTGGTATCAAACGGCGGTCACAATTATCTTGTAGACATCGGTGTTTCGGCAAAAAGGTGCGAAAATGCGTTAAAGCAACTTGACATTGAGCCCGGCAGCATTGAGGGAATTTTTGTTACCCACGAGCACAGCGACCACGCAAAAGGTGTGCGTGTTTTTGCTGACAGGTACAATACGCCCGTTTTTGCCTCTCCTCTTTGTGTTGATGAAATGAAGCGGCTTAATCTTGTTGACGACAAAACGAACATCAGCAAGATTGAAAATCATTTGAGTCTTGACGGAATTGAAACCTTAGCTTTTCACCAAAGCCATGACAGCGTTGACTGCCTTGGTTACAGGTTCAATTTCAGTGACGGAAGGAGCGCCTCCGTTTGCACGGACACGGGTTTTGTGACGGACAACGCAAAGGAAGTTTTACCGGGAAGTGACCTTGTTTTTATGGAATCTAACCATGAAATTGCGATGATAAACGCAGGTCCGTATCCGTATATGCTAAAGCAGAGGATACTCGGTGCAGGCGGCCACCTTTCCAACTTCGCTTGCGGTGAATATTTAAAAGAGCTTGCCAAATCGGGCACTACACGCTTTGTATTGGCACATTTAAGCAGAGAAAACAACTTGCCTGAGCTTGCAAAGCAAACGGCTGTAGCGGCGCTTGACGAGGCTCATTTTGAAGAAAACAGCGACTACAGGCTTTATGTTTCACCGACTGAAAACGAGGGCAGGTGCATCGTGTTATGATTAACCTGACTGTTATCGCCGTCGGCAAACTTAAAGAAAAATATTTGCGTGACGGTTGCGGTGAATATACAAAAAGGCTCGGTGCTTTTTCAAAAGTAAACATAATTGAAATTGATGAGGAAAAGGTCGGCGACAACCCGTCAAGTGCTCAAATAAACAGTGTTATACAAAAAGAAGGTCAAAGGATAATCAAAAAAATTCCGAAATCAAGTGCGGTTATTACCCTTTGCATTGAGGGCAAGGAGTATTCAAGCCCCGACTTTTCAAAAATGATTGAAAATATTTCTATGCAAAACTCCAATATTTGCTTCATTATAGGCGGTTCTTTCGGGTTAAGTGACGATGTCAAAGCGCTTAGTTCTTCTAAACTTTCTTTTGGAAAAATGACGCTTCCCCACCAACTTGCAAGAATGGTTTTGCTTGAGCAAATTTACCGTGCATTTTCAATTTCAAACAATTCTAAATATCACAAATAAGGAGAATATTATGGCTTTAAGCGCTATGTTAATTCTTGAAATTATAATTGTATTTTCGTTCGTAATTACTTCGCTTTTTATGTTTATACCAAAGAAAAACGAAGGTGTACACAAAATATTTTTTTCGCTTGCAATTATGCTTGGCATACTTGTGACATTCGTCAGCGCAACCTCGCTTCCGTCAAATATGGCGGCGCAAAGCGTTGCGTGTTGGATGTGCTTAATTCCCGACGCTATTGCAATTATTTTGGTGGTAGCAAAAGGCAAGCCGAACTTTTTCGCAAAGTTTTTGGTTATGTTAACTACCGTGCTCGGCGCTTTAAGTTACTTATATTTTGGATAAAATAAAGGGAAGCAGAATTTTCTGTTTCCCTTTTATTATTACAACGGGTCGTCGAGGACGCCGACCCCTACAAATGCATATTCTTCAAGAAATGTCATAAGAGCTAACATTATTAGCCCTTTAAAAATCAGCCTATAATATTCTTATCAACAAACACTTTATAAATCTTATTAACTATCAAAAACAAAGTGTAGCCGATAAGCATTGCGCCGACAATATCGCTGAGGTAATGAGCGCCTGCAACCATTCTTGTGTAACCGACAACGCCGACAAACACAACGCTTACGCAAAACATAAACGGCGCAAGTTTTTTCAGCTTGTCAAACGCATTGCAAAACATTACGCTCAAAAACATCATAACCGAATAAGTTGTGTGACCGCTCGGAAAAGAATCGGTGCGGCTGAAAAAATGGTAGTCGTAAGCGCCGCTTGAAGCGCTCTTTTGATACCAAGGAGTAAATGCGCCGAAATCGGTACAATTAACCATTTGGCGACTAAGCGGAGAATATTTGCCCTCGCTCAAACCGTCTTCATCAAAAAAGCCGTTTGAATAAGCCACCATTTCCCTAAACCTTACACGATGGGTAACGGTTTTACATTCCTCTACTATTTTGTAAAAAATTCCGAGGAGCACACCGGCAAGTGCAAGCGCTTCAAGCTTTTTAAGCTTAGCTTTATCAACCTTTGACAAAAGAAGAATTGAAACGATTGCAACAGAAAAACTAATTGCAAAATAAATGCCCTGACTCAAATTATCCTTGCCAAGTTCATAAAGAACATTTTTAGTTACATTTTCAATCAGTTTTTTCCAACCGATACCGCAAAGGACAAAAAAGCCGACAATTTCAAGTGCCTGCAAAATAAAATTAAAGAATTTATAAGCCTTAGACTGCTCATTTTTAACCGTTTTAACGAAAGGAAGTAATTTACCGATAACGCCCAAAACGCCGTTTAAATCACGCTTACAAAGCAAAATAATCGCAAATGCGGGACCCCACATACCCCAATAAACAAATTGACCAAAATGCTCAACAAGTTTTGGAAAAGTAAGCTCGGGGTTATAAAGCTTAATATCTAAATTCAAATCATTGATGCCGCCGTTAACGCTTGCAAAAATCATTAACGAAAACAAAACGGCATAAATAATTACAGAGCCTATTAACAGTTTTTTATCAATACTCTTTTTCATACTCTGACTCCTTAAATATGATATTTTCAGCTTAACATAGATTTAACATAATTACAATATTTTTCTGAATTTAGGCATAAAAAAACACGAACCGGTATGATGTAGGTGGTTGAGGGATGGTCCGTGTTCTTTTATTAACTTAAGGAGTAATAGTTAGTCTTTACTAACCGTCTATAGGTTAGCATAAACTAACTCATTTGTCAAGTGTTTTTTCATATTTTTATATTAATTTTTTTCAGATGAACTTTTTTATAGAAAGGCTTAAACGGGTCATTGAGGACACCGCCCCCATAACAATTAAAACAAAAAACACATTGCAAACAAAAAAGGACCGCCCGAAGGCAGTCCTTTAAAAAATTATTACTGAAAATCGAAAACATTTACCCAAGAGTCAAGAAGTTCCTTTTCACCCGGAATGTTCTTAACACTTTCGCTGCAAGCAACGATAGGCATCCACTGCTGAACGAGTTGCTTTGGAATATCAGCCTTTTTGCAGATAAGGTCAAAATACTTTTCGGCAAGTTCCTTTTGACCTTCAAGGTTAAATACAAGATAAGTTCTTGCAATATCTTCAGAAGCATTACCCTGAGTAGCGTGTGCCCAGTCGATGATGTAATACTCACCGTCAGGAGTAACGATTACATTTGACGGGTTAAAATCGCCGTGAAGAACCTTTGTGTGAGGTTTCATACCCTCAAGACGGTTGTGGAGGTCATACCTGAGAGTTGCTTCATAAGAAGAAGCGCTGATTTTTGCATGCATTTTATCCTTAATCTTGTTAAGCAAAGGGCACTTTTTAGCGTGAATTTTCATTTGAAGGTCAACGAATTTTTCAAGATATTCGTCTTCCTTGTCAGGGTTTTCAGCCATAATTTCAGCAAGACTTTTGCCCTCAATATATTCTCTTGTGATAGCCCAACCGCCGTCAACTTTTCCTACATCAAGAAGCTTAGGAATTTTAAGACCTGTTTCCTCAACTCTTGCTGTGTTGAGTGCTTCGTTGAGAACCTGAGCCTTTGTGTATACTTTTTCGTCAAACACCTTAACAAGCTTGTCGCCGTCACGGTAAATTTGTTTGTTTTCTCTATTAACAATAGTTGTCATAAAGACACCCCCTATTTATTATACAAAACAGAAATTTAACAGTCAAGATTATTATTTGCCGTAGTATGCCTTGAGGTACATATCCTTAATTTCAGACATAAGCGGAAGTCTTGGGTTTGCACCGGTGCACTGGTCGTCGAATGCATCCTCTGTCATTTGGTCGAGAGTATCAAGGAAGTACTTTTCATCAACACCGTAGTCCTTAATTGTCTTTTTAATTCCTACATATTCTTTAAGGTCGTCAATTTTCTTAATAAGACCTTTAAGCTTAGCTTCGTCATTTCTGCCGCTTACACCGAGAGCTTCGGCAACTTCTGCATAACGGCGAAGTGTCTTTGGATAATCATACTGGCTGAAAGTACCCATCTTTGCAGGAACTTCTGCTGCGTTGAATTCGAGAACATAGTCAATCATAAGTGCATTTGCAACGCCGTGCGGAAGGTGGTGATAAGCTCCGAGCTTATGAGCCATTGAGTGGCAAACACCGAGGAATGCATTAGCAAATGCCATACCTGCCATAGTAGCTGCGTTAGCCATCTTTTCTCTTGCTACAGGGTCGTTTTGACCGTTGTCGTAAGCTCTTGGAAGATATTCAAAAATATTCTTGAGTGCTTCAATAGCAAGACCGTCGGTGTATTCTGTTGCCATCATTGATGCATAAGCTTCAAGTGCGTGAGTAACAGCGTCGATACCCGAAGCGGCTGTAAGACCCTTAGGTGCTGTCATATGGAAATCAGCGTCAACAATAGCCATATTAGGCATAAGCTGGTAATCGGCAAGCGGGTACTTTGTGCCTGTTGTTTCATCTGTAATAACTGCAAAAGGAGTAACCTCAGAACCGGTACCGGCAGAAGTAGGAACAGCGATGAAATAAGCTTTTTCGCCCATCTTAGGGAATGTGTAAACTCTCTTACGGATATCCATAAATCTCATTGCAAGGTCATAGAAATCAACTTCAGGATGCTCATACATAACCCACATAATCTTTGCAGCGTCCATTGCAGAACCACCGCCGAGTGCGATAATTACATCAGGTTCAAACGCTTTCATCTGAGCCCAGCCTTCTTTAGCGCAAGCAAGGGTCGGGTCCGGAGCAACATCAAAGAATGTTGTATTTACAATACCGAGTTCGTCAAGCTTATCTGTGATAGGCTTTGAATAACCGTTTTTATAAAGGAAAGAGTCGGTTACGATAAACGCTCTCTTCTTGCCCATAACATTGCCAACCTCGTCAAGTGCAACAGGAAGACAACCTTTTTTGATATAAACCTTTTCAGGTGCTCTGAACCAAAGCATATTTTCCCTTCTTTCTGCGACTGTCTTGATATTGATAAGATGCTTTACACCTACATTTTCACTTACAGAGTTACCGCCCCAAGAGCCGCAACCGAGAGTAAGTGACGGAGCAAGGTCAAAGTTGTAAAGGTCACCGATACCGCCGAAAGAAGACGGAGTATTAACAAGAATACGGCAAGTTTTCATACGAGCTTCAAACTCTGCAAGCTTTTCTTTTTCAGTAACTTCATTGATATAAATAGAAGAAGTGTGACCGTAACCGCCGTCAGCTATAAGCTGTTCAGCTTTGGCAAGTGCGTCTTCAAAGTTTTCGCTCTTATACATAGCAAGAACAGGAGAAAGCTTTTCATGTGCAAATTCTTCACTGATGTCAACCGATTCAACTTCGCCGATAAGAACTTTAGTATCCTCAGGAATCTTTACACCTGCAAGAGCAGCGATAGTAACCGGCTTTTGACCAACGATTTTAGCATTAAGAGCACCGTTGATGATGATTGTTTTACGAACCTTGTCAAGTTCGTCTTTCTTGAGGAAGTAGCATCCTCTGTATTCAAATTCTTTTCTGACTTCTTTATAGATATTCTTATCAACGATAGTAGACTGCTCAGAAGCACAAATCATACCGTTATCAAAAGTTTTTGAATGGATAATTGAGTTAACAGCCTTGAGAATGTCTGCGCTTTCGTCAATGATTGCAGGAGTGTTACCTGCACCTACGCCGAGAGCAGGCTTACCGCTTGAATAAGCAGCCTTAACCATACCCGGACCGCCTGTTGCAAGGATGATATCTGCTTCCTTCATAAGAAGGTTTGTCATATCAAGTGACGGAGCATCAATCCAAGAAATAATATTTTCAGGTGCGCCTGCTGCTACTGCTGCGTCAAGAACGATTTTAGCTGCGGCTGCTGTTGACTTCTTTGCTCTTGGGTGAGGAGAAATGATGATACCGTTTCTTGTTTTAAGAGAAATAAGAGTTTTGAAAATAGCTGTTGATGTTGGGTTTGTTGTAGGAATAACTGCGCAAACAACGCCGAGAGGCTCTGCGATACGCTTTGTGCCGTATGCCTTGTCTTCATCGATAACGCCGCAAGTCTTTGTGTTCTTATACTTATTATAGATATATTCTGCTGCGTAGTGGTTTTTAATAATCTTATCTTCAACCACACCCATACCTGTTTCTTCAACTGCCATCTTAGCGAGCGGTATTCTTGCCATATTTGCAGCTTTTGCGGCAGCGAGGAAAATCTTATCTACCTGCTCCTGAGTGTAGGTAGAAAAATTACGCTGAGCTTCACGAACTCTTGCAAGTTCTTCTTCGAGTTTTTCAACACTGTCAATTATTTCTTTTGCCATATTGATTACCTCCAAATTGTATTTGAAAAATGAATTAACTTGTTTGATTGATATTGTTAATTAATTAACAATATCACCTTGCATATAATAAGCCATTATTAATAATTTTTCAAGAGCAAATGCATAATTTTAGTGATTTTGATAAACCTGTTATTTTTTTAACAATAAATTTGTGCATATTTTTATGAGTTTTTAGCCGTTTGTTACATTTTTGTCAATCTAGTTTAATGTTCTATCATTGTTGTAATTATCGGTACTAATTGCAATTTTCTCTTGAATTAAAAATGTAATATGTTATTATAATATATAATATAAAAATCGAAAGAGGTAAAAAAATGACAGCTTGCAAAGTCAGTATTATCGTTCCGGTATATAACACATCAAAATATCTTTCAAGGTGTATCGATTCACTGCTTTCTCAAACGCTTAAAGAGGTTGAAATAATAGTAGTCAACGACGGCAGTACGGACGACAGCCTGCAAATACTTCGTAAATATCAGGCATTAAACCCAAATAAAATATATGTTTACAACACTGAAAACGAGGGCGTAAGCCACGCAAGAAACTACGGTGTAACAAAATCAAGCGGTCAATACCTCTGGTTTGTCGATTCCGACGACTGTGTTGAGCCGAATGCGTGCGAAGTGCTTTTTGAAAAAGCTAATAAGGACAACAACGATTTGGTTTTATTTTCAAGATACGATGTTAACGGCGAAACAGGCGAAAAAATCGGCAATCGCACTTTTCATTATAATCAAAACTTTACCATTCGTGAGAAACCATATGAGCTTTTAAAGCTTTCCCCTTTCCCTTGGAATAAGTTTATTAAAAAAGAACTTTTTGACGCAATAGAATTTCCCGAAAAGATTAGATTTGAGGACTTGCCTATTTCGTTCATTCTTGCAACCAAGGCAAAATCAATCGGTGTTGTTAACGACTTTTTCTACAACTACACGGTTCAGGTCGGCTTTTTGAGCAAGTTTACCGAGTCTACGCTTGACATTGCAAAGGCTATTGACTTTTTGATAAATAATTTAAAAGAAAGTGAAGTATTCGATACTTACAAAAACGAGATTGAATACATTTGCGTTCGCCATTTTCTTTACCGTTTTGAGCAGCTTCTCGGCATTAACGGTGAGGAAAATTATGAGCTTAAATTGAAGCTTATCAATACTCTTTTTGATTATCTTGAGGAAAATTTTCCGAATTTCAAAAGCAATAAATACATCAAATACAATTTACCTGACAGGATTAACAAGATTTTTTCTTTTTATTCTTCAAGGCAAGCTCTTATCGACTTTGTAAACAGAACAAAAGAAATGAGCAAGGAAGAGCAGAGTGCTTATGTTGAAACTTTTATTAAGGAAAACGAAGTGCCGAAAGCATTTGAATTTAAAACTTTTGACAAGATAAAAGAAGAAAGCAAAGAAACAAGCAAAAAATACAACAAGCTTAGGAAAGAATCACCGCTTAAAAATCAGATAATTTATATTACTGCGCAAAATCACGCTTTGCCATCGTCTATGCTTTCGCTTATAAAGTATGCAAAGACGGAAAAAAGTGACTATGAGCAGATTATTGCGGTAAAAAGCGGAAATGAAATTGATACCGGTGAAAGGCTCAAGCGCTACAACCTCGGTGATATTGTTGTCACTCAAATAGGAAGTGATGATTATTTTGAAGCTTTGACAAGTGCGAAGTACATTTTCTCGGACTGTGCGCTTGAATACTTCTTTGCAAAAAAAGACGGTCAAAAATATATCAATTTGCAAATTGACAACATTTCGGCAAATGTAAGCAAAAAAAGGGACGGCGAATGTTTTGAATTTGCGGCAGTACAAAAGAGCATCATTACCGCAGACGCAAGCGTTTATATAAGTGAAAAAAGCCGAGAATCGTTTGAAAAAGCCTACAAATGCAATGCGCTTCCTACAAGTGCGATTATTTGCGACAGTCCTGCGCTTGACTTGGCAGGCGGAACAAGTTTCGCTTCAAACGGCGACAAAATTAAAATTCTATTTGCTCCTCAATTCAAGGCGGCAGGCGGCAGATTTGCGGTAACAGCTTTCAGAAAGTTTATGGCTAATCTTAATGTTATTGACAGTGAACTGAGCGACAGATACGATATTTTCGTTTGCCTTGACAGTTTCCCTTATGAAGCTGATTTTTCATCATTCAACCGCATCAAAAAAATGCCCGGAGAATATGACTTATACGATTTTGCGGCAAGTGCCGACTGCATAATCACCGACTATCACTGCCTTATGAATGTATTTAATAAAACCGACAAAAAAATTGTTCGTTTTATTCTTGACGCTAAAAGATACATTACCGATGAAGAACTCGAAATAAGCGAAGAACGCTACCCTGTTTTCACAACGCCGAATGAACTTTGTGAAGAAATAAGAAAGCTTGAAAAGAGCAATTTTCAACTTTCAAAATATGAAAATGCGGCATTCCTCTTTAATCAAATTGACAGAGAAGATTACAATATCAACCAAGTTGAAAACACACTTTGCCTTTACTGTATCGGCGGCAAACTGACGGGAAAAAAGATTAAAAATTTCAGGAAGCTTAGAAAAGAGCAAATCTTCAAAACATATTATTTTGCATTTGACGAGGAATTGAATCCTGACTACAAGGTTGAATTAAAACAGCTTTTGAAGGGAATAAGAATTATCCCTATGAGGTTTGACAGCTATAATGTATTTGACGAAAAAATCACCAGGACTATAGCTTCAAAAGGAAGATTGCCGCTCGGCTCGTCAAAGAAATTTGAAATTCAGTGTGGCGACGAAAAAAGAAAATATTTCGGAAATATCAGGTTTGACGAAGAAATAATACTTTCAACCGGAGCGCTTGTAAGAAATCTTATGCTTATAGGTCTTGCAAAAAATTTAAGTTATAATTTTAATTGGTTTAGCAAGGAGAAATACGAAACCAAAAAAAGATTCAAAGCGAAAGTCGATTATCTTTGCAAACTGCTTGAAAACGCAGACGAAGTTAAAATCAAAGATGATATGAAAGAACTTAAATGCGTTAAAAATTTAAAAATTGCAAAATAAAAAAATCATCCTGCACAATGCGTGTAGGATGATTTTTAATATAATAAATCTTTGTTTGCGGCTTTTTTATCAGTCAAAGCCGAGTTTTTGCCGCCATCCGGCAAGAAAATAAAAATACAAAACAAAAAGGTGCCAAAAACAGCACCTTTAGTTTTATTAGTCTGAAGTGTATGGGAGAAGAGCTAAATGTCTTGCTCTCTTAATAGCAGTAGTAAGCTCTCTCTGATGCTTTGCGCATGTGCCTGTTACACGACGAGGAAGAATCTTTGATCTTTCAGAAACAAATCTCTTGAGTCTTGTAACATCCTTGTAGTCGATTTCGTCAACTTTTTCTACACAAAAAACGCAAACCTTCTTGCGACCCTTGCGAGGGCCACCGGCTCTGTTATATGCCATAATTAGTTTCCTCCTTTAAAATGGTAAGTCGTCGTCATCATCAACAATTTCTTCAAAGTCTGAATTGTCAGCACTTGCATAGCTCGGTGCAGGCTGCGAAAATGCAGGGTTTGTACCCTGACTTTCTGCCTTAGAGCCGCAGAAAGAAACTTGATTTGCAACAACTTCTACGGATTTTCTCTTATTGCCGTCACGGTCGTTGTAGTTGCCTGTTTGAATTGAGCCTTCAACAGCAATCATTGAACCCTTGTGGAAATAACGAGAAATAAATTCAGCAGTTTGACGCCAAGCAATACAATCAATAAAATCAGCCTGTCTGTCCTGTCCCTGTGACTGATAATTTCTGTCAACAGCCATTTGGAAACGAAGAACCGAAATGCCGCTTGATGTAGTTCTAAGCTCAGGCTCGTAAGTTAATCTGCCCATAAGAACAACAGAATTAATCATAAATAATTCCTCCTATTATTCACCTTTAGCAACGATTAAAGAACGAAGTACGCCGTCTGTAATGTTGATAACACGGTCAAGCTCCTGTGGGAATGCTTCATCACTTGTGAAATCGATAACTACATAATAGCCGTCGTTTTCATAGTTGATTGGGTATGCAAGCTTACGCTTACCCCATTCCTCAACATTGCCAAGAGTGCCATGCTTTTCGATGAGGTCAGTAAACTTCTGCTTTAAAACCTCAACTGCTTCTTCTCCGTTTGAAAGAGAGAAAACCATAACGATTTCATAATTCTTTAATGCCATTCTTCAGCACCTCCTTTTGGTCTTTTGGCCTGTGCCGTTTGCACAAGCAAGGATACTTTGTTTTCCAAAGCTGTGTTATTATATCAAAAATACCGTGCCGTGTCAAGCACTATTTTAAGCATTTGCAATTCTCGGCATAGGTATTTTGCGCTCGCCTATAACTTTTGTTAAAGCGAAAGACAAAATATCGATTTTTTCATCAATATAGTCGCTGTGCTTTTGAACATCAACGCCGTAAAGAAGAAATTTGCACTCGTCTTTTTTGGTATCAAGCATTATTGACATACCGTCTTTTTCAAAAGTTTTGTTTGATATGTCGTCCATCAAAAGTTCCTGCCTGAGAAGTTTGTACATCAAATCGGCTTTGATGTTTTTATAATGTTCGTCACGCCAAAGATTGTTGTGTTCTTCGCCGTCATTTTTAATATCGTAAAGTTCGCCGTATCGCCTACCCTCGTGAAAAGTGAGTTTATAGTCTTTTTCAATAAAGCTGACCATATGGAGAGTGTGCGGCTCGTGCCTGTTTTCGCAAATGGCAAAAGTTCGCATATCGTTAATCAAGCCGTTCCAGTTTGCTTTTTCACTCATACCCTGCATATCGCTCGGAATATCAACGCCGCAATAGTCAAGAACGGTAGGAGCAATATCAACAAGCGACTGAATCGAATTTGACGAAATGTTTGACGGAATATGATTTTTATACTTAACAACAAACGGGACTCTGAGCAAATCTTCATAATGAAAAATACATTTGTGAGTAAAGCCGTGCTGGCCGAACAGGTCGCCGTGGTCGGTTGTAAATATAATTAATGTATCCTTTTCAAGGTCAAGTTCCTTCAGCTTATCAAGAATTATGCCGATATATTTGTCTGTAAACGATACCATACCGTAGGCCAAAGCAAGCTGCTTTTTAAGTCTTTTTTCGTCATATTCGTGCCTTTCAAAGCCGTGTATTGCATAACCCGATTCACGATATTCGTCGAGATGAGGATGTTTTTTTAATACTTCTTTAAAATACGGAGGGTTCTTGTCGTGCTCATTATATGAAAACTCAGGAAGCTCCATATCATTCGAGTCGTACATTTTGCTCCAAGGCTTTGGTACAAGATGAGGACCATGCGGGTCGGGAAAACTTGCCCAGATAAAAAACGGTTTATCATCTTCCTTGCTCTTTGCAAGCAGTTCATTCGTTTTCTGTGCAATAAAAGCATTGTAATGATACTTTTCAGGTATGTTCCAAGTGCCCATATCCTTATAAAACATTTTGCCACGAGGTCTGAAAAAGTATTTTTTCCAGTCTTTGCAACCGCTGTCTTCAAGCCAAGCAACATAATTTTGACCTACCCAATGCTCTGCCGTATGGTTTCGCAAAAGTTCAATATTGTCAAAGCCGTAAAAATTGCCCTTAAAATTTCGCCAATAGTCGGTATTGTACATATACTCCGGCGTTTCAATCGACAAAAATTCCTCATTCGACTTTGTCGGCTGAAAATGAGCTTTGCCGATAAGCGCAGTTTCATACCCATTATCCCTCAAATATCCGCTCAAAGTCGGCACGCTTTCAGAAAGCTTTGTGCCCAGAGAATAGCAACCGTGCCTTGACGGGTACATACCTATCAAAATGCTTGCTCTTGACGGCGAACAGGTGGGGTTTGCGCAATAAGCACGGTTAAACATCGTACCCTCGCTGACAAGTTTGTCAAGATTAGGCGTATTTATTAAACTGTTAACCGCACCGAGCATTGAGTAATGCTGTTGGTCGGTTGTGATAAGTAAAACATTAGGCTTTTTCATCTGTTCCTCTTAATTATTTAAGTATCGCCGTAACGAGTGACATAGGTTTTACATCAAGTTTTTTCACATTTTCAAGTTTCTTTTCTTTAAGTTGATATTCCTGCGTTGTTTCAACAAAAGTGCAGTTTTCAAAAACTTTGCCAAGCTCTGCACATCTTTTAGCCTTGCTGTTATTAACCATTACGAGAGCTTTTGATTTATCTTCAAGTTCAAAGGCGAAAACGCTGAAACCTCTTGAAGTATTAAAGCCGATATCAAGGCTCAAACTGCCCGATTTTATATATTTTGAAAAATGAGCCATTGCATAATAGCGCATAGCAATATAATAATCTGACCAGTCATCCTTAGCTACAAGAAAGCCGTCACTGTAGCACTTACCGTCACGCACGGCATTATCCCACTGATTTGCGCAAACCCAAGCGCTCCAACTGTCAACGCCGGTATAAATCAAATCTTCACCGATTATCCTTGCCATAATCAAAGCCGATTCAATCGATTTTGTGTCGTGTTTGCACGGAAGTTCACACCACTCACTCATATCAAAGCGTGGAGTTTTGATATTTTCCTTTGCCCAAATACCGAAGTCAGCCTTTGTTTTAACATCATCATCCGAGCCATAGGAATGGTAAGCGAATGTGTCAAGATATTTCATAATAAGTTCGTCACTCGAAAGAAGCTCATAATATTCCTTAGTGTGGTCTTTAATATTTCCGCTTTCGGGACCGTAAAGTTTAAGCGAAGAATTTCTTTTTTCAAGTTCCTTTGCAAATACCAAATAGCAGTCAAAAACTTCTTTTGGTTCGTAGTGGCAACCCTCTTGCCAAACCGAATCTCCGCCCCATTTCCACTGCGGTTCATTGATAGGGCTGATATATTTAACAGGATAGCCGTCAGCGATAAAATGCTCGGCTATGTCAATCATATATTTTGCAAACGCTTCATACTTGCTTTTGTCAAGGTTTGAAAAATGCTCCGTAAGACCGCCGCTCGTTTGCCCCGTTACCGTTTGAGTAAAATGGGGTGAATTAGCAAAAAATATAAGCGTATCGATATTGCCAAGCGCAAGCGACTTTTTCATAACATACACTGCATATTTGTCACGAGTATAGTCATATGTGCCGTCCGACTTCATAAAGGAGTCGACATATCTCCAAGGGTTTTCAATTCTTAAATTATTTTTATCGTATCCGCCGCCGATATTGTAGCGGTAGATATTCATTTTAAGTCCGCTGTTACCGTAAAGAAGTTCTGCCACATCATCTGCAGTTTTTTTATTTTTAATTTGCGGCGACCACCAACAAGCCGAGCCGCCGAAACCTTTAAGCGTTTTAATTTTTTTCGCACTTGCAATATTAATTTTCATACTCTCAACCCTTTATCATCTGTTCGAGTTTTTCTATATCTCTTGAGAAACGGCGCTGGCTTACAAGCACAACAATTTCGTCGCCCTCTTTAATAACCGTGTCGCCCTTTGGAGTAATTGAAACGCCGTCACGCTCAATACTTACTATTACGCAGTGTTTGCCCCAGTCAATATCCTTGATTTTCTTTTTTGCAACCGGACTGCCGACAGGGATAGTATAAGTTTCAAGCACCTTTTCGTTAGTTTCAAAAAACCTCGGCTTTTCATGGTCGGTGCTGACGATTCTTTCAAAAAGGAATTCATAAAAAGGAGTGACGCCTATAAAGTTTGCAGTCGCATAACTGATAAGGCTTACAACGGCAAGCGGCAAAATATTGTTCATATTACCCGTAAGTTCAAACACAAGAACTATACCCGTAATAGGACTTCTTACAATAGAAGCAAAAAGACCTGCCATACCGATAACAACAAACTCCTCCCACATAGCCGGAGTAATTGAATCAAACATATTTACACTCACGCTGCCGAAAATAGCGCCCATATATGCGCCTAAAATACAAAGCGGATAAAGAGTACCGCCCGGTGCACCGCTCGCAAAACAAAGAGCACCGAAAAAAAACTTAGTTGCAAGCAAAACAAAAAGATACAATACCGACGGATGCTCTTTAAGAAGGATAACCTCCATACTGTGACCGCCGCAAAGAATTTGAGGCATAACAAGACCTACAACACCGCTGAAAACAAACACGAGCGGCATTTTTACATAATTCGGCATTTTAATCTTTTTATACAAATCTTGTGCCTTACCCATAACGACATTATATGCGCAACCGCAAATGCCGAGGAAGAAGCCCATAATAATTAACAGCCAATAATATTTAAGCGGAAAATTGACCGTATCATAATTGAACACGGTATTTTGACCGAAAAAGAGTTTTGAAATATAGTCGGCAGTAATTGCAGACACAATGCCCATACAAAGAAGGCTTTTGTCAAAGGTGTGATGAATTTCCTCAAGCACAAACATAGTACCTGCAAGAGGTGCGTTAAATGCGGCAGCCATACCTGCGCCCGCACCGCAACTAATCATCCTAAGTTCAGTCGTTTTGTCCGCCTTTGTGAGCCTTGCAACGCCCTTAGCCGCCATACCGCCAAGCTGAACGCTCGGACCCTCTCTGCCGAGTGACAAACCTGAAAAGACGCAAGCCGTGCCGCCGATAAGCTTAACAAGAATCACTCGCCACCAACTCGGGTTGATATGACCCTTAATTTCACCGTTTACCTGCGGAATACCCGAGCCGCCGCCCTGAGGCTCCCATTTTACAAGCAGAGTAATCAAATAGCCGATAAGAGCAAGGATAACAAACCAAACGGCAATTTTGACCGGGTTGCCCTTAACAAAAGAAATTATACTCATCAATTTTTCCTCCGCAAAGGAGAGCAAAAAGCGGTATAATACGGCAACAAGGCCGGACGCAATGCCGACCTCTATACCTCTGACTAAAAGATAAAAACTTTCTTTTCTTTGAAATTCAATTTTCCTGTAAGTTGACCTATCTTTATTTCTCATATCATTAATATTTCTTCAACTGGTCCTCGTTAACATTTTCAAGGAATTCATCATAAGTTCCCATACGGTCAATAACTCTGTTGCCCGAAATTTCAATAATTCTGTTTGCAACGGTTTGAACGAACTGGTGGTCGTGAGAAGTGAACAAAATAGTTTCAGGGTAGCGGATAAGACCGTCGTTGAGAGCAGTGATTGATTCAAGGTCGAGATGGTTTGTAGGCTCGTCAAGGATAAGCACATTTGCACCCGAAAGCATCATTTTGCAAAGCATACAACGAACACGCTCGCCACCGGAAAGTACATTTGCCATTTTTAACGCTTCTTCACCGGAGAATAACATTCTGCCAAGCCAGCCACGAATATCTGCTTCAAGAGTGTAAGAAGTGTATTGACGAAGCCAGTCAACAAGAGTAAGTTTCACACCGTCAAAATACTTGCTGTTATCACTTGGAAAATAGCTTTGAGAAGTGGTTACGCCCCACTTAAAACTACCCTCGTCAGGCTCAAGTTCGCCCATAATAATTTTGAAAAGAGTTGTTTTTGCAACAACATCCGAGCCGACAAAAGCTACCTTTTCCCTCGGATGAATAACGAAAGAAACATCGTCAAGCACCTTACGGTCACCGACTGTTTTTGTTAAATGGTCAACCCTTAAAAGGTCGTTGCCGCATTCTCTGTCAGGCTTAAAATCAACATATGGAAAACGCCTGCTTGAAACCGGCATATCAATCATTTCAAGAGCGTCAAGCTGCTTTTTACGGCTTGTTGCCTGCTTTGACTTAGCGGCATTTGCAGAGAAACGGGCAATAAATTCCTGAAGTTCTTTAATCTTTTGCTCGTTCTTCTTGTTTTGGTCTCTTGCCTGACGCTGACGCATCTGGGTATATTCGTACCAGAAGTCATAGTTACCGGTATAAAGCTGAATTTTACCGAAGTCGACATCGCAAATATGAGTACAAACTTTGTTTAAAAAGTGACGGTCGTGGGATACAACAATAACCGTATTTTCAAAATCCATAAGAAAGTTTTCAAGCCAACGAATAGCCGAAAGGTCAAGGTGGTTTGTAGGCTCGTCGAGAAGAAGAATATCAGGGTTGCCGAAAAGTGCCTGAGCCAAAAGAACCTTAACCTTCATATCTGACGCAAGCTCCGCCATTTTCATATAGTGGTACTCGTCCGGCACACCGAGTTTGTTAAGCATAAATGCGGCGTCACTTTCAGCGTTCCAACCGTCCATATCTGCAAACTCCGCTTCAAGCTCGCCTGCTTTAATACCGTCCTCCTCGCTGAAATCTTCTTTCATATAAAGGGCGTCTTTTTCCTCCATAACCTCAATTAATCTTGGGTTACCCATAAGAACAGTCCTGATTACTTCATATTCGTCGTAAGCAAAGTGGTCCTGCTTTAAAACCGAAAGCCTTTCACCCGGTGTAATAAACACTTCACCCTTTTGCGGTTCAAGTTCACCCGAAAGAACTTTTAAAAATGTTGATTTACCTGCGCCGTTAGCACCGATGATGCCATAGCAGTTGCCCTGCGAAAAGGTTACATTAACCCTTTCAAACAATACTCGTCCGCCGAATTGAACGGTTACATTATTAGCCTGAATCATTCGTTTTCCTCCAAAAATCTGCCTATTTTTAACAAGTTATAATTTTACTGATATATAATACTACATTAAAACTTCAAATACAAGTATTATTTATTTTAAGTTGATTTTACAGAAAAATTAAAGTATAATATATTGTAAATTAAAATCAGAGGTATAAAGATATGGATATAAAAATTTCACCTTCAATGCTTGCAAGCGACTATGCAAACCTTGAAAGAGAGCTTAAAAAATGTGAGGACGGCGGTGCCGATTTAATTCATCTTGATGTTATGGACGGTCATTTTGTGCCTAATATTTCCATAGGTGCGCCCGTAATTGCGGCTATGAAAAAAGTTTGCAACATTCCTTTTGATGTGCATCTTATGATTAGCGACCCATATTTTTATATTGACGATTTTGTTAAAGCAGGGGCTGACATTATCACTTTTCATACCGAGTGTGACAGTGATATAAGCAAGACGATTGACAAAATTATTGCAAGCGGTTGCAAAGCCGCACTTGCAGTTAAGCCGGGGACTGACATTGAAGCGGTTTACCCATACCTTGACAGGCTTTCAATGGTGCTTGTTATGACTGTTGAACCGGGTTTCGGCGGTCAGAGTTTTATGGAAAGCACTATGCCTAAAATTGAAAAGCTCAGAGCAAAGTGCCCGAACCTCGACATTCAGGTTGACGGCGGAATTAATGCAAATACGGTTAAAATCGCAGGCAAAGCCGGTGCAAATGTTATGGTTGCAGGTTCAGCGGTATTTAACAGTAAAGACCCTAAAGAAGCTATAAAAACTCTCAAGCAAAATGCATTAGCATAAAATGTTGGCAGGCAACTGATTTATGAAGAAAAAAAGTTTTTACAACAACAAAAAGCGAAACACAAAATGGACCGAAAAAGAAGTAGGTCGAAAAATATCGTTTGCGGACAAATATATTGAAGCGGGTACCGGTTCGGACAAGTTTGACGGGAAAAGACCGAAGCAAAAGAAGAAGATTAGCAAGGACAAAACGCTTAAAGTTTTCAAGAATGTTTTTATTGTAATTTTCTGTTTCATTTTTTTAAGTGTAGGCTACAGCGCAATGGACCTTTACATTGAGCGTAACGCTATGCCCCAAACCGTTGCAAACACCGATTCAAGTGCAAGTTTCAGTGAAGTTAACCTTATGCTTAAAAGTCTTGCGGTACCGTCGCTTTCACTTGACGCTTCCGTTATGCTTGATTCCGTTATTAAAAGTGCGGAAGATGAAGCATACAATGCCGTCACATTTGACTTAAAGCGTGACGACGGTACAATCGGATATGAAAGCAAGCTTGCCACAATTATGGCATACGGCGCAGTTACTTCGCCTGCAAGCGAACTTGAAAAATCAATAAAGAAGCTTACCAATGCGGACATTATTCCTGTGGGCAGAATTTCCTGCTACAAGGACAATATCATTACCCGTTCCGACATTGACAGTGCAATAAAAGACGGAAAGAGCATTTACCGTGACAACGAGGGTTACGCTTATCTTAACCCAAATGATGACACGGCATACAACTATATCAAAAGTATTATTGAAGAAACAAAGGCTATGGGCATTACCGTTTTTCTGCTTGACAACACCACTGTTCCCGCAGAAGTAAGTGGAACATATTCCGACGGTTTTACCGAGCTTGCGAAGAAATTATATTCCGAATTCGGAACTGACATTAAGCTTATTGAAGCTATAGACGAAGATATTACCGACCCTGATGTTAAAGAAAGTGAAGCTTTGACTGACGAAAACGGAAACTCATTGAGCACAAGCACAACTTTAAACAGTGAAGAATTCACAAACGGCTACGGTGATGTAAGCGAGGAAGAAACTACTGAAAAAACGAACAAACGAGTACCTCTTACAGACGAGGACGGCGACATTATTTACGGCAATGACGGCTACGCTGTTTACAGCACGCAGGAGCAAACTGAAGAAACTACCGTTTCAAGCGATTCGCTCGAAGGCAAGGTTGACGACAGGATAAGTACAAAATCAAGAGCAAACAAAATGTATTACATTAAAACCAACAATACTCAAAAGCTCAAAAAAATACTCGACAATAAGAAAATCACAAACTATGTTATTGTCGGCGAAAACTAATATACAAGGTGATAAAATGAAAAAAGCACTTTGCACCCTCTTAACGCTTACGCTTATTTTCGGCATTTTGTTTACATTCACCGTCGCATTTGCAGACGAAAATAATGACGATAGTGACTGTTCACTTTCAGCAATAAGTGTAAACTGCGGCAAGCTTGACCCCGAGTTTACGAGTGACAATACAAAATACACGCTTTATATTCCGAGCGATTTGACACAAGTTGTTATCACCCCCACCCCGTCGAGCAAAAGTGCAACAAGCAGTAAAATCGATATGACCCTTGCAAAGGAGCAAGAGCCGACTATAGCAGTCATTTGCACCGCTCAAAACGGAGATAAAAAGGAATATAAACTTAAAATTAAGCGAATAGACAAAACGCTCACTGAAATTCAAAATGAAATTGAGCAAAACGGTTATGCCGTCTATGTTAAAGAAACAAAGTTTTACCAAAACAAAGATGTTATATTTACCGTATCATTTGTAATTTTAGGAATAATAATTTTAGCT
Organism: uncultured Eubacteriales bacterium; assembly: GCA_900540235.1. Classification (GTDB taxonomy): domain Bacteria; phylum Bacillota; class Clostridia; order Oscillospirales; family Acutalibacteraceae; genus Eubacterium_R. The sequence goes on along the minus strand of UQEY01000029.1, from coordinate 3,621 downwards.
GTTTTGTATTTAATTACGCATAAAAAACTTATTAAGCCTTATGACAGCGGAGAAAAGCCGTTTTACAAAAAGCAATAAATAAAAAGCGAGATGAAACTATGGAGCTTGAAGAATTAACAACAGAAGAACTTGCCGAGCAAATTTCAACTCTTTGCTACAAAAAAGATTATCGTAAAATTAAAGACATTCTTATTGAAATCAACCCTACCGACATTGCGGCAATTTTTGAAGAATTACCGAGTGAGCAAAGGCTTTTGCTCTTTAGACTTTTACCGAAGGAAGAAGCAGCCGAAGCATTTGTTGAACTTGACGGTGACACTCAGGAAGCGCTTATTACCGCTTTTTCTGACAGTGAGCTTAAAGAAGTTGTTGACGAGCTTTACCTTGACGATACGGTTGACATCATTGAGGAAATGCCGGCAACGGTAGTAAAAAGAATTCTGAAAAATACCGATTCTCAAACAAGAAAATCTATCAACAATTTGCTTAAATACCCCGAGGACAGCGCAGGCTCGATTATGACGCCCGAATTTGTTGACCTAAAGCGTGACAGCACTGTTGAAGACGCATTTAAAAGAATAAGACGCACCGGCGTTGACAAGGAAACAATTTACACCTGTTATGTTACCGACGCATCAAGGCATCTTATCGGCGTAACTACCGTTAAAGAACTTTTGCTTCACAATTACGACGACAAGATTGAAGATTTTATGGAAACAAACATTATCTTTGTCAACACTCACGATGACAAGGAAACTGCCGCCAATCTTTTTGACAAGTACAACTTCCTTGCACTCCCTGTTGTTGATATGGAAGAAAGGCTTGTAGGTATCATTACCGTCGATGACGCTATCGATGTTTTGCAGGAAGAAAACACGGAAGATATCCACAAGATGAACGCTATGGTGCGTACGACGGAGAAGCCTTATTTAAAAATCGGAATTTTTGAAACTTTTAAATCTCGTATTCCGTGGCTTCTTCTTTTGATGATAAGCGCAACATTTACCGGTATGATTATCACGGCATTTGAGGATAAACTTTCCGCTTTGATTGTGCTTACCGCATTTATCCCGATGCTTATGGACACGGGAGGCAACTCCGGCGGTCAGGCAAGTGCAACAATTATCCGTGCGCTTTCGCTTAACGAAATTGATTTAAACGATATTTTCAAAGTAATTTGGAAAGAAATACGAGTAGGTTTTGTTTGCGGTGTAACGCTTGCAGTCGTTAATTTCTTTAAAATATTGCTTATTGATAAGCTTTTGCTCGGTACAAGCGGCATTACTTTTAAAGTCGACCTTGTTATCAGCTTAACATTATTTATTGAAATTATTTTTGCAAAAATGGTCGGCTGTACACTCCCTATCTTTGCAAAGAAACTCAAATTTGACCCTGCGGTTATGTCGTCACCGTTTATTACCACAATCGTTGACGCTCTCTCGCTTCTCATTTATTTCGGTCTTTCAACCGCAATACTTCATATATAAAATATGTAAAAAGGTAAAGGTGCTGAAACTCAGCACCTTTCAGCGTGTAGAAAAAGTCAAATAATAAATTTCTACACGCCGGAGAATGTTGAGAAAGTGAGATAAATTTTGTATTTTGCGAGCGGGAGCTGTACGATGGTACTGCCCCCGAGCAAAAGACAAAAAGTGCCAAAAGCGGCTTGAACTTGATGTTCAAGCCGCTTTTCAAATTGCAATTTATTAAAATACTTTCGGCAGGAGCAAGCCCCTGCCCTACGAATAGTCCTACTGATTTTTAAAACTCGGCACGGTTTAGCCACTTTATCGACAGTCTGAGCTGTTGGTTTTTAAGCCAACAGCCTTAATTTTTTACTTTTCGTCGTTATCGTTTTTCTTCTTTTTGCTTGTAAGCTTATTGAGAAGATATGTTACAAGAACAACAACACCGATTACGATAAAGATACCGAGCATACCGAAAAGAACAACAGGAAGTGAAGTTTTCCAACTGTCTGCGTGAATACTCATCTTCATCAAGAAAGTCATAACAGTTACATATAAATTGTACATCATAGTTCAAGCCTCCTCATCAAGATACGAGTGTCAAGATAAGACCGCCTGCGATAACAGAAGCAATCTGACCTGAAACATTTACACTGATTGACTGCATAAGAAGGAAGTTTTGGTTATCTTCCTTTAAGCCCATTTGGTTAACAACACGACCGCTCATAGGGAAAGCAGAGATACCTGCAGCACCAATCATAGGGTTAATCTTCTTATCCTTAGGCAGGAAAAGGTTAAGGAACTTAGCAAATACAACGCCTCCGATAGTATCAAATACGAATGCAACAAGACCGAGACCGAGAATAAGAAGCGTAGCCGGCTGAACGAATTCCACATAGTGCATTTGACCTGCAACAGTGATACCGAGGAGAATAGTAAGAATATTTGCAAATGAATTTTGAGCTGTTTCAGAAAGGTTATTAAGCACACCGCACTCTCTGATAAGGTTACCAAACATAAGGAAACCGACAAGAGCAACTGACTTAGGTGCTACAAGACCTGCAATAACAGTAACAACAACAGGGAAAAGAATCTTTGTTGTTTTTGAAACATCACCCGGGTGATATTTCATTCTGATTAAACGCTCTTTCTTAGTTGTAACAGCCTTAATTACAGGCGGCTGAACGATAGGAACAAGAGCCATATAAGAATATGCGGCAACCATAATAGCGCCGATATACTTTGAACCGAGTTCGTTTGCAACGAAAATAGATGTAGGACCGTCGGCAGCACCTATAATAGCGATAGATGCGGCGTCATTTACATCAAAGAAGAAGCTTGCTACAAAGAAGGTGAAGAAAATACCGAACTGAGCGGCAGCACCAAAGAGCATAAGCCACGGATTTTTAAGCAACGGACCGAAGTCAATCATAGCGCCGATACCGATAAACAGCAAGAGTGGGAAAAGCTCATTTGCTATACCTGCATCATAAAGCACACTGATAGGTCCTGCTTCCGAACCGGGTTGAGTAATAGCACCCGACCAAGGCAAGTTAACTAAAATTGTACCGAAACCCATCGGTAAAAGAAGTGTTGGTTCCATCTGTTTGCCGATTGCAAGATAAATGAGAAGTCCGCCGACTGCCCACATAAGCACCATCTGCCACTTTGTTTCGCCGATATTGGCAAACAAATTAGCAAATTCCTGCAAAACAGATACTTTTAAAAGTAGTGTTTCCATATTTCTCTCCTTAAAATAAAAATAAAAATAACGACACCTTTATCGTAAATCGATAAAAGTCTCGTTACAACTGAAAAATGTTCAGCACTGCACAGACCGGGTTTCCCGTCTTGACGACCTGCACAACATTTGCATTGCAAATGCTAACTACTCCCTTTTTTCAATAGGTATTATAATATATAAAACCGTAAAAGTCAATTAAATTATAGTTTGCGTCGTCACAAACTCCGTATCGTTCGTGACGAATTTCTTTAATCTATAATTTGAAATTCATCCCTCACTCGCTCCGTTGCTCCTCCTTTTCAAAATTTGTCGTACAGTGGTGCGTCAAATTTTGTATGGAAATAGGTTGACGGCTTCGCCACATTGTATTTTTTCTCTCCCTCAGTCAACAAAGTTGACAGCTCCCTCGTC
>UQEY01000028.1 GCA_900540235.1 uncultured Eubacteriales bacterium | reverse complement strand
GCGGCTTCGCCGTCGATAGGAGAGAAACCTATGTTAAGATAAACTATAATTTATCGACAACAGTTGATTATCCCAATATTTTTTGTTAAAATGAAAATACAATAACTTTACGGGTGTTAAGGTGATAATATGAAAACGATATTTAAAAATTGCAATCTTCTTGACGGCAGAGAGGATATGAAAATCATAAACGGTATTGATGTTATGATTGAAAATGACAAAATCGTTCAAATCGGAAAAATCAACAAAACTTGCGACAATGTGATTGACCTGACAGGAAAATATTTAATGCCGGGTCTTATCAATCTGCATGTCCATTTGCCTGCGGGTGGCAAACCGCAAAACAAACCGATGAAAACGAACGAACTTACCAAAATAGCTTTGTCATCGTCTTTGTCAAGGGCGCTTGTGATTAAAATGTGCCACGCTTACGCAATGCAGGGTCTTATGGCAGGCGTAACAACCGTTCGTGCAGTCGGCGGTCTTGATAATCTTGACACAAGGCTCAGAGATAAAATCAATTCGGGCAAGCTTGACGGACCGAGAATGCTTGTTTCCAATTTTGCGATAGGCGTGCCTCACGGTCATATGGTGGGTTCTGTAACAAGACCAGCGGCAAATATTGACGAAGCCGTAAAAATGGTGGATGAACTTAAAAGTCAAAATGTTGACCTTGTTAAGCTTATGATAACCGGTGGCGTTATGGACGCAAAGGTTAAGGGCGAACCGGGCAAACTTATGATGCAAGCCGATATGATTAAAGCGTGTTGCGACAGAGCACACAGCTACGGCTTAAAGGTAGCCGCTCATGTACAAAGCCCTGAGGGTGTGAGAACTGCGGTTGAAAACGGTGTTGATTCAATCGAGCACGGCTCTGTTTTGAGCGAAAGAGAGATTGAAGCGTTTAAGAAAAATAATGCCGTTATGGTTTGCACCATTTCTCCTGCGCTTCCTATGGCTAAGTTTGAAAGGGAAACGCTCGGCATAAGCGAAGCGGTGCAGTATAATTCTAACATTGTTTATAACAATATGATTATCGGCTCAAAAACGGCGCTTGAAAACGGAATTACTGTCGGTTTGGGCACTGATACGGGTTGCCCTTATACAACACATTACAATATGTGGCGAGAACTTCATTATTTTGAAAAGAATGTGGGCGTAACTCCTGAGTTTGCACTTTATACTGCTACGCTTAATAATGCAAAAATACTTGGCATTGATAATATCACGGGCAGTATAGAAGTTGGTAAATGCGCCGATATGCTTATATCAATTTCAAACCCGCTTGAAGATTTTCGTGCCCTCAGCCAGCCGTATATTGTTGTGGCAAGGGGTAAAATTTACAAAAAACCTAAAATCAAAAAGTACGAAAAATGCGAAGAAGAACTTGACAAGTATTATGATTGAAAATATTTTTACATATTCCGACTTATTGAATTGATTTTGTATTATATTATAATTTATCTTGACTTTGTGAAAGTTTAACTTTATAATATAAATAGTTATTTGAAAGGGGTTCAAAATTATGAATTTCAAAAAGTTATTAAAGGTTATCAGTGCTATTGTTGCTATTGCAGGTGTAATTGCTGCTGCTTATATCGCTATTCAAAAGCTTTTGGCTCACAAAGAACCTGAGTATTTTGACGATAATGATTTCTTTGAATGTGACAACGAAATTGAAATCGTAGAAGCTAAAGCAGAAGAAAAGGCAGAAGAACCTAAGGAAGAAAAGGCAGCTCCTGCTAAAAAGTCAGCTCCTAAAAAAGCTGCTAAAAAAGCTCCTGCAAAGAAAAAAGCTGAGTAATTTTAATTTACTTTGACGGCTTTGGGTGACTGAAGCCGTCTATTTTTATATCTTGTTTTACGGAGTGTGAAATTATGTTTAGTTCGGGTTTGGTGCTTGAGGGTGGCGGTCTGCGTGCCACTTATGAAAGCGGTGTGCTCGACGCTTTTATGGAAAACGATATAACTTTTCCTTATGTTATCGGTGTTTCGGCAGGAAGTTGCAACGGTGTTTCATATATCGCAAAAAATATTCACCGAATGAGAGATATTTGCATAGGTTATGCAAACGATGAACGCTATATGGGCGTTAAATCAATTTTTAAAAACGGCGAATTTCTTAACTCAAAATGGATATTCGGCGAGCTTTCATACAAAATGTTTCCTCTAAATTATGATGAATTTGAAAAGAGTAAAACGAAATTTTGTGTTGTTGCCACCAATGCGAAAACGGGTAAAGCGGAATATTTTTATCCTACCGATTTTAGAAAAGAGTGCAAAATTATTCATGCTTCCTGTGCTCTGCCGCTTGTTTCAAAGCCGGTTCAAATCGGCAAAGATATGTATTTTGACGGCGGCGTTTGTGACTCAATTCCGCTTAAAAAAGCGTATGAGGACGGATGTGAAAAATGCGTTGTTATTTTAACTCAGGACAGATATTTTGAAAAGAAGCCTATCGGTCACGATAAAGCTACTATGAAAGTGCTTCACAAATACCCTATGGTTGCGCAGGCTGTTCTTAAAAGGCACGAGATGTATAATGCCCAGCGTAAACTTGTTTTTGACGAAGAAAAAAGAGGCAATGTATTTGTTATTGCTCCTCGCTCGCCGCTCGATTTTCACACGTTTGACAGCGAACCGATGAAAATTCAGCATATCTATAACCTCGGTTATGAACAAGGTCTTGCCAAAATTGACGAGGTTAAGGAGTTTTTAAAAAATTCATAGTTTTATTTAAACGACAAGTGTATATAAATGGCTTTTACTTGTTTACAAACTGTTCAAAAATAGCCAAATACTGGCATTATTGAGCGTGTTGATTTGTTCATACTTACAAAAATAGCTTCAACCGTTTGACAAATTGAAATTTTGGTACTAACATAAAACCATAAATTAAACAGTCAAATGCATTGAACAGGAAATGACAATTCGTATCACCGTTTTCAGAAAGCTGACGGTAGTGCAAGTCAGTATCAAGGAACGCTTTTGCCCTCACCTGCAAGCAACTTTAGTGAAAGAGTGCGAGTAGTTAAAGTCGGTTCTCACCGTTATATGAGGCACTGTTAATATTTGACGGTGGTTGAGCGGTCGGCTGTGTCGGCAAGCAAAGTGGTAACACGGAAGCAAAATGAATTTATGCCTTCGCCTTTGCACAGAATCTTATGGGTTCTGTCCGGGCGGAGGTTTTTGTTTTTTCATTTGATTGTTAAATAATAAAGAAAGAAGATGTAATTATGAACACACTTGTAATTGTTTTAATTGCTGTTGTTGTTCTCGGCGCAGGCTATGTCTTTTACGGCAGACATATTGCTAAAAAATGGGGTGTTGACCCTAAAGCCGAAACTCCTGCCGTAAAGTATAACGACGGTGAGGACTATGTCCCTACAAACGGTTGGACTGTTTTTTCTCACCAATTTTCTTCAATCGCAGGTGCCGGCCCTGTAACCGGTGCCATTCAGGCGGCTGTGTTCGGCTGGCTTCCCGTACTTCTTTGGATACTTGTCGGCGGTGTATTTTTCGGCGCAGTTACCGACTTCGGTGCACTTTATGCTTCGGTTAAAAACGAGGGCAAGTCGATGGGTATGCTTATTGAAAAGTATATCGGTAAAACGGGCAGAAAGCTTTTCTTGCTTTTCTGCTGGCTATTCTCGCTTCTTATTATCGCAGTATTTGCCGATATGGTTTCAGGTACATTCACTTCGTTTGACGCCGTAACCGGTGCAAAACTTCCTACCGCTTCAATTAACGGCTCAGCCGGTATGGTTTCAATTATGTTTATGGTATTTGCCGTACTTTTCGGTCTTATCCAAAAGAAGTTTAACTTCTCGGGTTGGAAAGAATTTGTTATCGGTGTAATCTTCATCGTAATTTCATTTGCTATCGGTATTAAAGTTCCTATCACCCTTGGTAAAGACGGTTGGAGCTATGTAGTATTTGCTTATATCTTTATTGCAGCTATTGTTCCTATTTGGCTTATGAAACAACCGAGAGATTATATGACAACAATTATGTTTGTTTGTATGATTTTCGGTGCAGCTTTGGGTCTTGTTATCGGTCATCCTACTATGAACCTTCCGGTTTATACAGGCTTTAAAAACGAACAGCTCGGCACTATGTTTCCGATTCTTTTCGTAACTGTTGCGTGCGGCGCTGTTTCAGGCTTCCATTCGCTCGTATCAAGCGGTACTTCATCAAAAACCATTGCTAATGAAAAAGATATGCTCAAGGTCGGCTATGGCGCTATGATTCTTGAAAGCGTGCTTGCCGTTCTTGCTCTTTGCGTCGCAGGTGCGGCTGCTAAAAACGGTGTTCCTGCCGAGGGCACTCCGTTCCAAATTTTCTCAAGCGGTGTTGCAGGCTTCTTTGAAAAAATGGGCCTTTCGGTTCATTTCTCAACCGTATTTATGACTATGTGCGTATCTGCTTTGGCGCTCACAACTCTTGACGCTGTTGCCCGTATAGGCAGAATGAGTTTTCAGGAATTCTTCAGCGTTGACGATATGAAAAATGCTAAGCCATGGCGCAAACTTATGTGCAACACATATTTCTCAACAATTATCACTCTTCTTTGCGGTTTTATTCTTACAAAGATTGGCTATCAAACAATTTGGCCTCTTTTCGGTTCTGCCAACCAACTTTTGAGTGCACTCGTACTTATCACTCTTTGCGTGTTCCTCAAGGTTACAGGCAGAAGCAACAAGATGCTTTTCCCACCTATGATTATTATGCTTTGCGTAACATTTACCGCTCTTGTTCAGCGTGTAATCGGTCTTGTTAAGTCACTTACGGCAGGTACCGATATTTTTGCAAGCGTAATTCAACTTGTTGTTGCGGTTCTCCTTATTGTTCTTGCGGTTATCATTGTTATTAACTCGGCTAAAAGTTATGTTAAGAGCAAAAAGGGCAGTGAAGTTAAAGAAGTAAAAGAAGCTTAATTAAATTAACCCAAAAAAGAAAGACAGTACAGATTTTTCTGTACTGTCTTTTGTTTTATTTATAATCGATTAAATTTCATACCACTTGATTTCATTTGATTCAAGATGGAGTTCAAATGATGAACCGTCGCCTACATAAACGGTGGTATCCTGTGGCTCATAGGTGTTGTTAACTACGCAGTATTTACCGTTTTTAACATAAGCGTGAACTTCAACATTGTAGTTAGTTGAATACCATTTGTGAAGTTCATTTTCTGCACTTGCACTCCAAAGCACCGCTCTGTAAAGTACACGGCTGTTTTCAAAACTGTAAGGAAGACCGCTGATATAAACGCCTCTGCCCTTGCCAAACTCTCTTACCGCCATTTGTACTTCCTCTGCGTGCCTTACCGCAAACGGAAGTTCACTTGCGTTTTGAACAAGAACTGTTGTATCTTCAAGTGCAACAATGTTTTTCTTGCCCTCGCCAAAGTCAATATTGCCGCCGTTTGTATCTTCAAGGATGAAATGGTCACGATGTTCTTCCGTGTTGTAACGACGGGTGTTGAGCGTAAGTCCGTTTTCTCTTTCAACACCGAGGATATCATCAAGTTGGAAAAACTTGCCCTGCCACTGGTGCGCACCCGGTTCGCCTACACCGATAAAACCGCCGCCGTTATAAACGAATGATTTAACTGCGGTAACAACTTCTTCATCTGCCCAGTATTCGCCGCCGCCCTGAGCTGTGTCTGCGTCGCCTACATTGATGATAACATCAAACTGCTTTAATAAATCTTTGTCATTTTTAATATCGTCAAAGCTGATAAACGAAACATCAAACGGAGCACCGCTGAGCGCTTCAATAACGCCGAAGTATGAATAGTTTTGCCTGTAGTAAAGACCGTGGTGAACCATATGGTTACTCCAAGCACGCATCTTGCCCCAGCAGTTGAGCACTGCAACTTTTTTTACGCAGTACGGTATTACGCCCTGAATATTGTCGTAAAGAGTTCTGAACTCGTCACAAACAGACTTTATATATTCAACAAAGTCAGGAAACTTGAGCGCAAGTTTAAGATATCCGCCGTAGCCGATACGCTGAATAGGACTTCTCAAAATAGCCCTTCTTGCTGTTACCCAGTTAACCTTAGCTTCCTTAATAGGGTCGCCGCCTTCACAAAATACATCAGGGAAGAAGTAAGGCAAAAATCTGCCTTCGGTATATTTAACATTTTTAATATCACTGAAAAGACGGAGAGTAGCGCCGTTGCCTACACTGCCTACAACTGCGTCAAGACCGATAGAAGCAAACTCGTCCATAAACGGCTCCATACCTATCCAGTGGTCACCCATAAACATCATAGCTTCCTTGCCGTATTCATGAACGATGTCAACCATTTCCTTTGCAAGCTTTGCAACTTCTCTCCTTTGAAAAGCCTGAAAATCTCTAAATTCTTTTGAAGGAATTCTGTAAGTATTATTCATATAACCCTGGTCAATGATGAATTCAGGGCGGAATTTGTAACCTACTTCCTTTTCAAACTGCTCAAGAATATAAGGGCTTACCGAAGCGGAATAACCGAACCAGTCAACAAATTTTTCTCTTGCAAGTTCATCAAAAATAAGGGTGAATTGGTGGAAGAAAGTTGTAAATCTTACAACATCAACATATTCGTGAGTGTCAAGGAATTTGCGAAGCCTTTCGAGCGAATGTGCTCTTGTTTTAGGCTGGCGAACATCAAAAGTGATTTGCGGTTCAACATCCCATTCGTTAACAACTGCGTTGTACATATGTACCGGGTCCCACATAATGTAAGCAAGGAAACTTACTGTGTATTCGTGGAAAAGTTTAGCGCCCTGAATTGTGACATTGCCGCTTTCTTCGTCATAACTCCAAGAACCGGTCGGCACAACTTCGCCTGTAGTCCTGTCAATAACTTCCCACCATCTTGTAATGTCGTCACGGTTATTAACCTTGAGCATATCGGGATAAAGGTGGTCCATAAGATGAATTGAAAGCGTATCTTCAACTGCAGTATGAAACTTAGTCATAATGTACATCTGCTGAATTTCGTCAGGGTTAGCCTTTGCCCAGTCGTTATCTTTTCTTGTTGTGTAGTAGGTTGCATAAACTTTTGCGCCTGTGTTACGAAGTTCCTGCGGGAATTCTGTTCCGTCACAGTCACGAATAGCGTCTGCACCCCATTCGTTCATAATTTCAAGTGTTTCTTTTACCACATCCATATCGGTAGGAATGGTAACTCTTCCTTTTGCGTTTGCCATATTTTACCTCGCTTATAATTTTATGATTTTATTATTTACTTTTGTCATTTTTCCGTGCATCCTTTTTCTTACAAAAGGAACACCTTGTCTTACATAAAATGTATTGTTTGCAACATAACCGTCAGGGTTGCTTGCCGGGGTCATAGTTCCGCTCAAATCGTCAACGCTTAGGTTGTTTTCAAAGTAGTTGTGAACTGCTTGTTGCAAGCAAAACATCATACATCCGCCCTCGTTAAGACGGGAAAAGTTGTATTCATACCTTGTGCCGTCGCCTGAGTCTGCGTCATAAGCCATGCCGTCTTGGTTAAGCTTTGTGTCAACAACATCATTGTATCTCAAAAGAGCGTCTTTGCACTTCCACGGCCAAACGGCAGCCGCAACTTTGCCGGCTCTCTTTTCAGGATATTTGTAAATTCTGTCGTTCATCTCGGTTGCACAGGAATCGGCAGTGTTGTGCTCAACGAGTGCGTTTAACGCATACATAGGCGTAATTGCGTCACCGCCTGCAAATTTAACATAGTTGTTTTTAAGAACTATGTTCTCATTTCCGTACTTTTTAAATGTTTCGGCATCAAGCTCTTTTGTGGCAAATTTGTCGTGATTATAAACATAACCTACTGCAATACCCCAGCGGCTTACATTTTTAACATAACAGTTTTCAACCGTAACGCCGTCATACCTTGCAATGCCTGTTTTTTCTTCATTTTCAGGCTTAAATGCAGTCATATAAATTCCGCCGTTATTCATATGCTTGTTGTAAACATTGCCGTTAACATCGTGAATAAACAAATTGTCAAGCGTGATTGAATGAAGTGTACCTCTGTTTTGAGCCACTGCAGCTACGCCCGTTCTGTCCATCTTGTTTGGCGCACTGTAAGCTTCAGCGTCGGTGTATTCTTCTTTGTTGCTTATTTCAATGTCTTTTATAACAATGTTTTCAACATCGTAAAGAAGAATTGATGACGAAACATCGCCTTTGTACCGATGACCCGAATAATCAAGTTCCACTCCATAGTCCTGATACCAAACACCGTTGCCGTTTGTTTTTATATGCGGAAGCTCGTCACCGTCACCAAAGCTTGATATAACTATCTTTTCGCCGTTTATATTACCGCAGTTTTTAAGGTGTAAAAACTCGTTTTCAAAAACCGAGCCTTTTTGAAGCAATATTTCATCGCCTGCATTAATTTCAAGCTCATTTATTTTTAAAAGCGACTTAAATGCGGTGCTTTCGCTTAAACCGTCGTTTGCATCATTTCCGTTAATCGAGCTTACAAAGTATTTTTTCGATTTCTGCATCATATTGCTCCTCTCTTATTTTTTTGTCAATAACTGTTTTAACTTCAAAAAAGAAAAAGCGGTCGCCGTTGTTGTAGCGGGTAAACAAGTCTTTGTTGTTTTTGTAATACGCTCTTTTTTCTTTTTTTGTTATTTCAGGGAAGTTATATACTTTTTTTACCTTGTCCGTTTCGCCGACAAAGTCAAGCTTCAGCCTTGTAAGTTCATAGTCAAGGTAAGCAGGAAGTGAAAAATGAGTAAGACCGTAAACAGTTTCACCGTTTTCAAGCTGTTTTTTCCTTTTCTCGTTTTCTTCTTCACAGCGCTTTTTGACACCGTCAAGGCTGTCATCATCAATAAGTCCGAGCTTTTTTGCAAATATGAGAGAAGCTAAGGCTTGCTTCTTTTCTTCATCATTTGTAAAAAGAAATGAATTCATATTTCTTCTCCTTTTTAGTTTGATTTTAAAAAGTGAATTTTGTACATTTATATAATACTTATTTTAATAAAATAATGCAAGTAAAAATACATATTTGATGATTTTATACTATAAAAAGTGAATATTGACTTAAACCTGCTTCGCTTATATAATTAAACTATCAATTAAAGAGTGGTGCGATTATGAAATTTATACATCTGTCAGACCTTCATATAGGCAAGCGTGTTAACGAGTTTTCAATGATTGAGGACCAAAAATATATTCTTCTTGAAATACTTTCAATTATCGAAAAAGAGGGAGCGGACGCAGTGCTTATCAGCGGTGATATTTATGACAAGTCACAGCCGTCAAACGAAGCGGTCAACCTTTTTGACGAATTTATTTTCAGGCTTTCAAAACTAAATGTTAAAACATATATCATTTCGGGTAATCACGACAGCGCCGAAAAGCTTTCGTTTGCCTATCGTTTTATTGAAAAAAGCAATGTTTTTATCTCTCCCGTATATAACGGTGAAATTAAGAAACATACGCTTTTGGACGAATGGGGAAAAGTCAATATTTATATGCTTCCTTTTATTAAGCCGATAAATGTAAAACTTCAATTTGAAGATGAGGAAATAAGCAGTTATACCGATGCGATAAAAGTTGCAATAAATCATATGGATGTTGACGAAAACGAGCGAAATATAATTTTATCCCACCAATTTGTCACCGGCGCAATAAGGAGCGACAGCGAGGAAATATCGCTCGGCGGAACCGATAATGTTGATGTTTGCGCCTATGACAGTTTTGATTATGTTGCTCTCGGTCATATTCATTCACCGCAAAAATTAGTTCGTGATACGGTTAGATATTCGGGAACTCCGCTTAAATATTCTTTTTCGGAATGCAGGCATAATAAGAGCGTAACGGTAGTGGAAATGAAAGAAAAGGGCAATGTTTCAATTACTCAAATTCCGCTTGTCCCTATGCGTGATATGGTCGAAATTAAGGGTAAATACGATGAAGTTATGGCAAAAAGTTTTTATGAAAATTTAAACGCCGATAAAGACTATTTTCATATCACATTGACGAACGAAGAAGATGTTGCCGACGCACTTTTAAAGCTTCGCACGGTTTATAAAAATATAATGAAGCTTGATTATGACAACAAAAGAACGAGGGCGGCAGCAACCGTAGGCGCAACTGCAAGCCAAAGCAAATCTCCGCTTGAACTTTTTGACGAGCTTTATGAAATGCAAAACGGAGCAAAGCCGAGCGAGGAGCAGGAGGCTGTTTTGTTATCGCTTATTAAAGAAATATGGGAGGGCGAACAATGCGACCGATAAAATTAGTGATGTCTGCTTTCGGACCGTACAAGGGCGAAGTTTGCCTTGATATGGATAAGCTTGGCAAAAGCGGACTTTATCTTATCACAGGTGATACGGGTGCCGGCAAAACTACCGTTTTTGACGCTGTTTGCTTTGCTCTTTACGGCAGTGCGAGCGGCGAAGTGCGTCAAACAAATATGTTTCGTTCAAAGTATGCAAGCGCCGACACTCCGACATTTGTAAGAATGGTTTTTGAATACGACGGCAAAATTTACGATGTTAAGCGAAACCCTGAATACCTAAGACCTTCCAAGAGGGGCGACGGTTTTACAAAACAGACTGCCAATGCCGAACTTGTTTTACCAAATGGCACGGCAATTACTAAAGTAAACGAAGTTAACGATAAAATAAAAGAAATTATCGGTGTTGACCGAACTCAGTTTTCGCAAATTGCAATGATAGCTCAGGGTGATTTCAGAAAGCTTCTTGATTGTGATACAAACACGAGAAAAGATATTTTCAGAAAGATTTTTAAAACAGAATCGTATAAAGTTTTTGAAGAAAAAATAAAAGGTCAATTCCTTGATTTATGCGAGCAAAGAAAACTTGAAAAGCAGAGCACGGCGCAGTATATCAATCAGCTTTCAAGTGATGAAAACAGTACTTTTTATTATGAAATTCAAAAGGCTAAAGACGGCGAAATGCTTAGCGATGACATTATCGCTTTAGCCGAAAATCTTATTGAAAATGATACCGAGTTAAAAAGAAAATGTGATGAAAAATATGAAAAAACCACAAATCAAATAACGCTTATAAATTCTCAAATCACACTTGAAAAAAGCCGCCAAAGCGCAAAAGAAGATTATCAAAAAACGCAAGGCAAAATCAAAGAATGTGAAGAAAAATTATTGAGTTTTGAAACTGCTCTTGCTCTTTCAAAAAAGAAGTTTGACGAAAGCGAAGTTATTTCAAAAAAAGCAAGCCTTCTTGAAGAAAAAATGACTAAGTTTGATGAACTTGAAAATGTTTCTTCGCTCTTGATTTCAAAGCAAAATGAAGCCGAAAAAACACAAATTCAAATTGAGCTTTCAAAGAATAAACTTGAAAAACTGCAACAGGAAATTGAGCTAATAAAAGCCGAAAATGAAAAGCTTAAAGATTCCTCACTGCTTACCCAAAAATATAAAACACAATTAACCGAACTTGAACAAAAGAAAAATGCTTTAAAAGAACTTTCAACCAAATATCAGGAATACAAATCTCAAAAATCTTTGTTTGACAAGTTAAAAAAAGAAACGCAGAAAGCTATAGAAAGCTGGAAAACTGCGAGCGACGATTATAATGCCAAAAACAGTGCTTTTCTCTCGGCTCAGGCAGGTATAATGGCGCAAAAGTTAATTGAGGGTCAGCCGTGCCCGGTTTGTGGCTCAATATCCCATCCAAACCCTGCAACGCTTTTTCCTTCTTCACCGAGTGAGAAAGATGTTAAACTTGCCAAAACCGTTGCAGACAAAGCAAATGAAAATGCAAATACTTTGTCGCAAAAATCGGCAAGTCAAAAATCAGCCGTTGAAGCGTTGGAGGCTACTGTCAAGGAAATCGGCAAAAAGCTGTTTTGCAGTGAAAATGATATTATTGAAAATGCAAAGAAACTGAAAGAAACTGTTTTGGATGAGCTTGAAGAAGTGAAAAATTTACTTTTGATATCGCAAAAAGGAGAAGAAAAGCTTGCCGCTCTTGAAAAAGAGTTGCCGAAAAAAAGTGAAAAAATATCGCTTCTTCAAAATGAAATTTCAACTTTAAACGCTTCTTTGTCAGCACTAAAAGTATTTGTTGCAGAAAAGCAAAGCAGTTTGGAAAAACTTAAAAGCGAATTTGATTTTGACAGTAAACCAAAGGCTGTCGCAAAGCTTGATGAGTATAAAACTTTTGTGTCTTTGGCAAAAAATGAATACGAAAACGCAAAAAAATCATATGACGGCGCAAAGAACGAATTATCTGTTTTAAACGGAAAAAAAGCGGCTCTTGAAAAAACGCTTAAAGAAAGCGAAAGCTATGATATTGCCGAACTTACCACAAATCTTGATGAACTGACATCTGCTCAGAAAACGCTTGACGATAAAAGGCAAATGCTTTTTTCACGAATTAAGCATAACAGCGATATTAAGGAAAAAATCAGTGAAAACAGTGAAAAGCTTTCAGCTCTTGATAAAAAATATTTGGTTTATTGCGCTCTTTCAAACACGGCAAACGGTAATGTATCCGGCAAGGAAAAAATTACGCTTGAAACTTTTGTCCAAATGAAATATTTTGACTCTATTATCGGCAAGGCAAACATCAGACTTTTAACTATGACGGACGGTCAGTACGAACTTGTACGCAGAAACGAAGCGCAAAACAAACGAAGCCAAGTGGGTCTTGACCTTGATGTTTTGGACCATTATAACGGCACTTCACGAAGTGTCGGCACTCTTTCGGGCGGCGAATCTTTTATGGCTTCCCTCTGCCTTGCTCTCGGTTTGTCAGATGAAATTCAGTCGTCAAACGGCGGAATTAAGCTTGACACAATGTTTGTTGACGAGGGCTTCGGTTCTCTTGACGGCGAGGCACTTGATAGGGCTTTGAGTGCTCTTGTTTCCCTTTCTCAGGGCAACCGTCTTGTCGGTATAATCTCTCATGTCGAGGCGCTCGGCGAAAGAATTGACAACAAAATTATCGTGACAAAAGAGCGTGAAAACGGCAGCAGCGCAAAAATCGTAAATTGATAAATCTACCGCAAATAAAACGGAAAGAATTAAATAGGGTATTAGGCAGTCGGTATTCAGCGGTTTTGCTTTTTGCATAGCTGATATTATATGTCAAAAATAAAAAGACGGGTTGTTTTCAACTCGTCTTTTTACTATATGCTTATAATCTTTTTTCGTCTTCTTTGCGCTTTTTGTTTGAACTGATTGTGAGTATAATTCCTGCCGTAATTATACTGCCGAGTGCTAAGCCGACAATAGAAAACAACCACCAAAACGGAAACTTTTCCGATTTCTTTTCTTGATTATTCTCTTTAACTTCTTTCTTTTTGATAATCTCGCTTGAAAGCTTGATTTTTTCACTGTAAGTTTTGCCGAATTCGTCCTCGTAGCTCAGCGTCGCCGTGCCTTTTATTTTGCCGATTTTTGTTGAACTTACCTGAAAGTTGACGCTTTCGCTCTTGTTTTCACCCGCTTTGATTTCACCGAAAAAGAGTATGCCGCCCGTTTGAAGACAGTCGATATCAAAGCTTACTTTCGCATTTCTTATTAAAGATTTGCCTGTGTTCATAAGGTTGATTTCCATTGTGGCAGTATCGTCTTGAGTGAGCTTTTTAGGGAGTATTATTCCGTCGTAGTCAAGCTGAGTTTTTTGCTTAACATTTACTGTAAGGTTGTCACTGCTTGAAAATTGTGTAAAATACTTGTCTTCGTATTCACCCGAAAGAACAATTTTGTGTTCTCCTATTTCTGCCGTTTTTGAAGCACTTATTTCAGCGCTTAAAGTGTATGTGCCTTTTGGTTTGATTGTGCCGGCATAAATACTTTCTTTTTTGAAATTTATGTCGCCTTTTTCTTCACTTAGGGTGAGTTTTAAATTTTTAATTTCTTTGTCACTGCTCTCGTTTTTGAGTTTTACCCTGAGCATTGCGCTTTTTGACGGCGAAACGCAGTCATTTTCAAGCGAATATGACACTACGATAAGCAAAGGTTTTGAAGTGTTTAGAGTGGTTTCTTTTTCAGTTGTTGACGGCTTCGTTGTTGTTTCTTTAACTTTCAAAACGGTTATCGGAATCTGCGACGAAGTCGTGTATGAAACATAATCTTTGTCTTCATACTCGCAGTTAACGCTCAGTTTGTGCGTCCCTTCACTTGCGCTTTTTGAAACTTTAACGGTATGAGTTAAAATAAATTCTCCGTTTGGTTCGATTTTTCCGATATAATTGCTGTTTAGCGAAGTTGTGTTTATTTCACCCGTTTCATCGCTTATTGTAAGTACGATGTTTTCAACGCTCTTTTTTTGGCTGTAGTTTTTCAGCTTTAATTCAAGCGTTGCACTTTCGTTTGGATATAACCGACTTTTTGAAAGGGTGTAGCTTTCTACCAAGAGTTTCGGTTGAGATGCGTCCTGCGTTGTTTCTGAAGTTGAAGATGTTTGCGAAACCGAAGTCGATGATTCGTCTTCATTTTTTGCTTCCTCGCTTGCCCAAGCCGATACGCAAAGCGAAGAAGATAATATGAATGATAAAAATATGCAAATAATCTTTTTCACACTAAAGCTCCCTTATGTTTTCAACTATGCTGTTTTTCATTTCTTTTCTTACCTTAACCCATAAGTTAACCGAACAAATTATAAACAAAACTATAACAATTCCTATCGCTGCCCAAGGGTAGAACTCTAATGTATAACTTTCACTTCCATAGTAATATTTTTCAACAAGAATTGTGACGACATAGCTTATAATGTATACACCAAAGCCTATACCTGTGCCCCAAACAAACATTGACCTCATTTGATAAATGAACGATTTTGTAAGTTCTCTTTCATCTGCACCGACTGCTCTTAATGTGCCGATTGCTTTTTTGCTCTCTCTTATTCTGGCACTCATAGCGTTGTTAATAATGCTTGCACAAACAGCTAAACAAATTATCATTATGCTTGTAAGAGATGCAATTATCGTTATTTGATTTTGTCTTATTTGCTCGTTTTGCTGATATATTGAGCCGACATAACCGTCATACTTTGTGGCAAATTCGCTTAACTCATTTATTATTTGCTCGTCAATTTTGTCGTTGACTTCTTCGCTTGATTTAATTTCAAGAGAATTGTAATTGAGCGCCTTGTTAAAAGTTCTCATACCGTCAATGGTAGTTAAAATTTCTAAATTTGAGCCAAAGTCACCTTCTTCTCCGTCGTCAGTGCTGTTCGGTCTGATAATAGCACCGACAGTTGCAATTTTTACTGTTTTGTCAGGAAGTTCAAATGTGATTTTATCACCGACTTTAAACGGAGTTTCGGCAATGACAATAGATTCGTATCTGCCGAGTTTCTTGCCTATTTCTTTGTCGGCTTTTGTGGTAAATCCATTTGTATTTCCGTTTGCAAAACCGGCAAGTTCAATCTTTTTAGGTGAAGCTACAATTACTTCTTCGCCGGTTTTCAGCTTAGAATAATTTATTTCACCCTCAACATTATTTTTGATGTTCTTAAAACATGAATTTTCATAGGCTGTGATTTCAAGACCTATGTATTCCTTGTCCGTATTAAGGTCCTTTTTGCCTTCTTCGTAGCTTGAATTCGGTTTACCGTTTCTGATTAAATCACGGTACTGGTTTGTGCTTTTCAGTATTTGGTCATCGGGCCAAAAAGTATAATACATCATAACACGGAAAAAGTCGTCAATCTCGTCTCTAAGCAGATTTATGTTCATACTTTTTGTACCGCTTACTTCGCCGATATATTGCATATCGGCTATTTCCTGTTTTTCTGCCTCGTTTAATCCTTTTACATTGGAAAAATGAATATAATAATCGTAATTGTTGTTTGAAAAATAATTTTTTGTATCGTTGATGACATTGGCAAAGCCAAAGCTTGAAACGATAATTGTAAGCGCAAGAATTACGCTGACTGTTATTCTGCTGCCGTTGTAAAAGCCTAAATCTCTTTTTGCAATGTGCTTTGCCACATCAAATTCTTTTTTTGATTTAATCTTTTTATTTTTAAATTTTCTTGCCGTTTCAACATCTCTTATTGCCTGCATAGGTGATATTCTTGATGCAGAAATAAGCGGTATAAATGCAGCAAGTAAAACAACGATTTCGCCTGTAACAGCCGCAATTAAAAGCGAAATTATACTTTTTGTCATAACGGCGTCTTTAACTGCAAATTTTAACACAAGACTGATAATCAAATAAGAAATAATTATACTTATAGGTGTACAAATGAGAGAAATAATAAATGCTTCTCTGCCGAAAATATTTATTATCTGCCTTTTTGTTGTACCGACGGCACGAAGCATACCTATTTGCTTTTTTCTATCCTTTAAATTACTGTTAAACGAATTGATTATCGCAACGCAGGAAGCGAAAATAAGCACTGCCATTATTACAATTACAAAACCGCTGCCGGAAAATAAATTGTCAACATTAGTTTGCGCATAGCAGTTTGTGTCGTATATGTTATAATCACTGTCGGAAATGTTTTTTTGAGCAAAATAATCATCGATGTCCACGCTGTGCTTTTTTTCGGCTTGAGTGTAATAAACGATTTTTTCCTTTCCGCCGTTTTCAATCTTTTCTTTGTTTGAAACAACTATGGCAGGAATTAATGTGTCATAATCATTTGAATTGTAGCTGTAGCTTATTACTGATTTTTTATCGCTTAGTATGCCGGTTAACTTGTATTTTTTAACTATGGTTTTGTAGTATTTTGTGTTGCCGTTTTGAATGTCGAGGTTAAGCGTGATTGTATCGCCGACTTTTGCATTCTTTAAACCAAGTTTTATAAGCTGTGTTTTTTCTATTGCGGCTTCACCCTGATTTTGAGGGTATTTGCCGTCAAGCAGTATAGGGTTTGAAAGTTCTTTGCCTTTTTCATCAAAGTAGCCTACATTTGAGCCTAAGTATTTGTTTTGCTCGTCGGTATAAGCGTAGCCCAATGTGTGCGCTTCGCCGTAGGCTGTTATTATGCCTTCGCTTTTCATCTCGTCTAAATTCTTGTCGCCAAGACTGCTTGATGCAAAAATTTCGCTTTGATATCCGTGCGTTTTGTAGTGATTTGAAATATATGTTTCCTTTGCGGCGGAATATAAAAACACAATACTGCTTGAAAGCACCATTGCAAGAATAATGCCGATAATCATAATTGTGTATTGCTTTTTACGGTTTTTAATATTGCCGAAAGCAATAGTATTAATACTCAGCTTCTTTTTCATTTGTTTTGCACCGCCTTTGTATCATTGACTATTGCGCCGTCTTCGATTGTGAGTATTCTGTCCGCTTGCTCGGCAACATTCAAATCGTGGGTGACGAGTATAAGAGTAATGCCGAATTCTTTTGCACAGTATTTTAAAAGAGAGAGCACTTCACGCCCGCTTTTGCCGTCAAGATTACCCGTAGGTTCGTCGGCAAACAGTATTGACGGTTTGTTTGCGAGCGCTCTTGCAATCGCAATTCTCTGCTGCTGTCCGCCTGAAAGCGCACTCGGTAAATGTTCAAGCCTGTCTTCGATTCCGAGCATTGTTATAATCTTGTTGATGTATTCCTCGTCAACTTTTTTCTTGTCAAGCATAATGGGCAAAATAATGTTTTCGTACCCTGTCAGCTCGTTAACAAGATTATAAGCTTGGAATACAAAACCGAACCTTCTTCTTCTCAAAATAGAAAGCTGATTGTCGGTGTAGTCTGAAAGTTTTTTATCATTGTAAGCTACATATCCGCCCGTTGCATTTTCAAGGGAAGAAAGAATGTGCAAAAGTGTAGACTTTCCCGAACCGGACGGACCCGTTACAGCACAAAATTCGCCCTGCTCAAATGCTACGCTCACATCGTTGACCGCCTTAACGGTGGTGTCGGCACTTATGTATTCTTTGGTTAAGTTTTTACATTCTATAATTTTCATAATTTTTTGTCCTTTCACCTTTCTTACCTTAATATTACAACACTATTCTTTAATTCATCTTACTTTAATCTTACATTTTCGTAAGACTAAAAATAAATGGGAACTAATTGCTTAGCTCCCATTTATAACGCTTTGTATCCGTCAATTTTAGGCAGGCATATTGTAAGTGACAAACCGCCGTTCTTGTTTTCTGCGCTGATTATTCCGTGGTGGCGCTCAACAATGGCTTTACTTATTGCAAGACCTATTCCGCTGTTGCTTGACGCCGAATTTTCCGCCTTGTAAAAGCGAGTGAAAAGTTTTGATAATTCTTCCTGCTTCATTCCGCCGCCGTTGTCTGCAATTTCAATCGAAGTTGAACGCTCGCTTTGCGTTATTGTAATTTTGATTTTGGAATGTTCGCTTGTGTGCTCACAGGCATTTTTTATTATGTTTGCAAACGCCTCGCTCATCCAGCTTTCATCGCATCTTATTTCGCCCTCACCGTTTAATTCAAAACTCTTGTCCGGGAAAAGTGGCTTAAAGTCAAGTATGATTTTTTTAATTATTTCCTCGCATTTGCAGGTTTTAAATTCCAAATCATAAGTGTCAAGCTTGACTTTTTCGAGTTTTATCAGCTTGTAAATTAAATTTTCCATTTTATCAATAAGCTCAAGTTCTTTTTCGCCGTGCGATGCATTGCCGCTTGCTAAATCTATTTCGCAGTAAAGCCTGAGCGCCGAAATCGGAGTTTTAAGCTGATGAGAAATGTCGGAAATAAATTCTACATTCTTTTTGCTTTCACTGTATAATTTGCCTTTTTCAAGACTGACTTTTTCTTCAAGGTCATTTACTGCGTTTTGAAGCCTTGCAAAATCGTTGTCATAAAGGCTTAACTGCGTTATTTTTCCCTCGTTAAAATAATCGTTTATGCTTTCGGTTAAATCGGCTGCGCTTTTTTTGATTTTACGGTTTTTAACTGTAACTGTTATAAGTGCTGCGGCTAAAATGCAACATATTATTAAAAGAATTATAGTTGTCATCTGTCATTCTCCAAACGATATCCTACTCCTCTTACGGTAACTATTTTTTGTGCCCCTATTTTTTCCCTCAGCCTGCTTATGTGAACCGAAAGCGTATTGTCGTCAATAAAGTTTCCGTTGTCGTCCCATATGTTTTGCAAAAGGCTTGAACGGCTGACGATAGCACCGCTGTTTTTCATAAGAGTTGACAAAATTTGAAATTCCGTTTTTGTGACAAATATATTTTTGCCGTCTTTCTTAACCGTCATATTGTCGGTGTCAACTATTAAGTTGCGGCTGACAAATTTTGCGTTTGAATTTCGCCTTATCAGCGCTCTTATCCTTGAAAGAAGTTCAAGCATTTTAAACGGCTTTGTAACATAATCGTCTGCACCGAGGTCAAGCCCTTTTACTATTTGGTACTCCTCGTCGCAGGCTGTTAAAAATAAAATGGGCGTTGCACTTCCGTCATCCCTTATCTTTTTGCATAGGTCAAACGAACTTCCGTCGGGAAGCATAACATCAAAAATCAAAAGCGAAAAATGCTCGTTTTTAATAATCTTCTGCGCCTCTTTTATTGTGTCTGCACTTTTTACGCTGTATCCCTGACTTTCAAGCATTTCACATAAACCGTCACGAAGATACGCATCGTCTTCAAGCAAAAATATTCTGTTCATAAAATCACCGAATTTATAATATCATAAAACTCGTTTTTAAACAACAAACCTTACGATATTGTAAGAAACAAAAAACGGCGAAAATATTTATATTATTCCGCCGTTAACACCGAGTATTTGAGATGTGATATATTTGTTTTGAGTCAGGTAATATATTGCCTGTGCAACTTCCTGCGCAGTTCCGAGCCTGCCGATAGGCACTTGTGCCTCAAGCTCTTTTTTGTCAAACATTTCATTCATTCTTGTATCTATAATGCCGGGGCAAATACAGTTAACGGTTATGCCGCTCGGCGCAAGTTCCTGTGCAAGCGAATGGGTTAAGCCGACTACCGCAAATTTGCTCATAGAATATGCAATCTCACACGAAGCGCCCATTTGACCCCACATTGACGAAACATTAACTATTGCGCCTTTATGATTTTTAAGCATAAGTTTAACGGCTTCACGGCAGCAAAGAAAATATGACCTTGCATTAATACTCATAATCTTGTCATATTCCTGCGCCGTTGTGTCGTTGATTTGCTTAACGAGGCTGATTCCCGCATTGTTAACAAGAATGTCAATATTTCCGATTTGATTAAATAAGTTTACTATTTCATCTTCGTTTTGAAGATTGCATTTTATTTTTGTAACACCGTCAAAATCAGGCTCGGTTTGGTTATATGTTATAAAAACATCGTATCTTTTTTGTGCAAAAAGCAGAGCCGCAGCCTTGCCGATTCCTGTTGCACCTCCGGTAATTAGTACCTTTTCCAATTTAACACCGCCTTTAGCTTTTTCAAAATTATAACATTATATATTCATTTTTTCAATTAAAGTTGTAATTTGATAAAAAATAAGGTATACTTAATTGAAAAATTAATACTCAGAGGTAAATTATGGCTGACAATAAAAATAGAGATTTTTCAACAATAAGCATTTATATTGATGAAAATGAAAATATGATAGGTATTCCGTGCGGTGAAAGTGACAAGTACGGTATTGCCGATATTGATAAAGTTGTGCTTTTAAAAGCGCCTTATTCCGATACTCAGATTGAAAATTTTGTTGAAGAAGTTATTTCATATTGCTACACAAAAAAGCATAACGATGCTTCTCCGCTTTCAACTATTGAAAAGTATACTAAAAAAACGGGATTTGTTAACGCAACTGCCGATTATACCCTTATTTCTATCGTTAAAACAAAGGATAGTTATTCGCTTATGCCTACTTTTAACGATTATGAAAGAGGTCCGCTTGTTATTGATGATGACGAAAGGATACTTCTTGCAAATTACCAAAAGGGCGAACTTGCCGAGGTTATGAAAGATTTTATTCAGGTTTATGTTAAGGCCAATATTTTCTACAAGGAAAAGCAGGAACTTGAAGAAGAAAAAAAGAGAAAGAACAAGTCTAATTAATTTATGAAAAGTTTTGTGATTACAAGCCGTGATGCCGGAGTAAGAGTTGACAGGTTTATCGATAAAACCTTTGAAAATCTGCCTAAGTCGCTTATGTATAAAGAGATTAGAAAAAAGAATATTAAAGTCAATAAAAAAAGGTGCACAAACGACCAAAAGCTTAATGAGGGCGACTTGCTCGAACTTTATCTTAAAGATGATGTATTAAAGCCGAAAGTTAAGCATCTTGATTTTATGAAAGCAAGCGACGAACTCGATATTGTTTACGAGGATGAAAATGTGATTATCCTCAATAAAAAAGTCGGAATTTTGTGCCACCCTGACGGTAAAGATTATATTGATAATCTTGTTGCAAGGCTTAAAAAATATCTTTACAAAAAAGGGGAGTGGTCGCCGGAAACTTCCACTTTTACCCCTTCGCTTGCAAACAGAATTGACAGAAACACGGGCGGTCTTGTTATCGGCGCTAAAAATCTTTCAAGCTTAAAAATTATTAATGCCAAGATTAAATCAAGAGAGATTGAAAAGTTTTACCTTACCGTGGTTCACGGCAAAATGCCCAAGAATGAGGAAATATTGACTGCGTTTCTTACTAAAAATGAGCGTAAAAATCTTGTTTCGGTTACCGACAATCAAGTTGACGGTTCAAAAAAAATTATAACAAAATATAAGGTGCTTGATTATTATGACGACGCTTCTCTTTTAGAAGTGGAACTTTTAACCGGCAGAACTCATCAAATCAGGGCGCACCTTGCCCATATAGGTCATCCGCTTTACGGTGACGGCAAGTACGGAATTGAGGAGGGCAGGTTTCGTCAGGCGCTTTACAGTTATAAGCTCAGGTTTGCTTTTAACGATGAAAACGAGCTTTCTTACCTTGCGGGCAGGGAATTTAAAGCAAACGACATAAAACTTCTTGACGACTATAAGGAGAAAAGGTTTAGATGAAAAATAAATTTTATCGTGTAATTTCACCGCTCACACTTATTATTGTTATTATTCTTGATATTGCCGTTGCGGCTTATGCAATTTTTGCTGTCAAAAAACTTATTGAAAATGTAAGCGTTTATTCGGTGATTTTTGCAATTATTGATTTGTTTGCAATCGTGGTTGCCGTTTTTGTGACAAAATATGTTGTAAGCCAAGGTATTGTTTTTGACGATGATTCTTTTGAATTTACCGCTCTTGATGACAATAATATTTTTAAATATGATGATATTGAAAATATTAAAATCAGCAAAGACACAAAAGCAAGCTTTAAAAAGAATTTTATCGACAGGCAGTCGCAAATTATAATAGAACAAAAAGACGGCGCAATCACAACGGTCGGTATCGGCGTGACTTCAATGAAAAAGCTCAAAAAAATTGAACAGGAAATATTAAGTCATATTAATAATATTGATTAAAATTAATTTGTTTTATTGTATAGCAACAGCAAATTGTACATTTTTACTAAATGTTTTAATTTTGTTGTTGCTTTTTTGTTGAAAAATTGTTATTATATATTCATTGACAAAAAATCGGTTTTTACCGAAAGTAAGGGAGAGAAATTTATGGGCGAAAAACGCACCTACACTGGTAAAGAACTCGGCGGCTATCTTGTCGGTATGTTCGGTCAGAACTTAATCTACAACATCGTTGCCACAGGTCTTTACTTCTATTTTCAAAATGTAATCTGCCTTCCTGCTATGGCACTCGGCTGGATTATGACAATCGCAAGAATTTGGGACGCTATCAACGACCCTATGATGGGCACAATAGTTGATAAGACCAAAACTAAATGGGGTAAATGCAGACCTTATCTTATCATTTTCCCTGCCATTATCGGCGTTGTTACAATTTTAACATTTATCAACGGCAACTACGCAACCGCTTCTTCAACAGCTCAAAAGGTACTTATTGTTGCATGGGCAGGTATTTCGTATATTGCTTGGGGTATGTGCTTCACTGTTTGCGATATTCCTCTTTGGGGTATTACTTCACTTATGACAGAAGATGAAAGTGACAGAAGTAAGATTTTGAGCCTTGCCCGTATGGTAGCAGGTATCGGCGGTATCGGCGTACTCGTTGTTCAAATTGCGCAGGCACTCGGTACTGCTTTTGTTAGCAAGATTGATAAAAACGCTGCCGATTATGACACTCTTGTTCAAAAGGCTAACCAAAAAGGTTTTATTGTAACAGTAATTATTATGACTGTTATTGCTTCAATTCTTTTTGAATTTGCAGGTCTTTGCACAAGAGAAAGAGTTGAAAAGTCTGAAAGAAGCTATACATTTAAGGAAAACTTCCAAATTATGTTCAGAAACAAGCCTTTCAGACAGATTCTTATTTCAGGTATTTTAAGAAGCCCTATTCAGCTTCTTATGATTGTTGCGATGACACTTGTTACATATTACTATGCAAACGGTAATATTATGAATATCTTGAAGTATAATGAAGACGGTTCGCTTGCCGGTATCAATGTTCAAATTCTTATCGGTCTCGGTTGTGTTGCGGCAGGTCTTTTTGTGGGCCAGTTTGTTGCTATGGGCGTCACTCCGCTTATTATTAAGAAGATGGAGAAGAAGACCCTTTACAACATTTATTCAATCGCAGGTGCCGTTCCTTTCGCACTTATTTTTGTTTTCTTCAAAGTTTCAGGCGGTGACTTAACTTCAACAGGTTGGTCGATTATTGTCGGTCTTTGTATGCTCGTTGCAAGTGCTGCTTTCGGCGGTATCAATGTTCTTCAGTCTGTTATGATTGCCGACTGTGTTGACTATGAGGAATATCATAACGGCGTTCGTACCGACGGTGTATTCTTCTCAGGTCAAAGCTTTATTACCAAGCTTGCAGCAGGTATTTCAACCATCATTTCTTCAGCCGTTTATGCCGCAGTAGGTTATAGCGGTGCTAATGTTGACAAGCTCAACCGTGCTATTGAAAAAGGCGCAAGCTTTATCACTTATGACGGCGGTACAGGCGCAGGTAAATATGCAGAAGCTATGTTCTTCCTTATTTCTATTCCGCCTGCAATCGGTATGCTCCTTTCAGCTATCCCTACTCTCAAGTATGCTATGTCTGACAAGGAACACGACGAAATTCTTAAATCGCTTGTAGATAAGAGAAATGCCGAAACAAAATAAAGATTGGTATTTAGATGTAATGTAGGACTTGGCGTCACCGACAACCTTCGTTTTGACAGTTGTAGCGGCTGATATTGCCAGCCCGATATATTTAAAGGGAATGAGGTTCTCCCTTGAATTAATTTTAATTCTAAACCGCTTTTAAAGCTGATGACTTCTGCGATTACAAACGCAGAAATTGTCAGCTTTTTTTCTGCGTATAAAGGAGAAAGATTATGCTAATCAGCATTTCATTAATTTTAATTTCGGGTTTTCTTCTCGGTGAACTTTGCAAAAAGATAGAATTTCCGTCACTATTCGGAATGATAATAGCAGGCATCATAATCGGTCCGAGTTTACTCAACTTGCTTGACGGTAGTATTCTTGATATTTCAACTGAGATAAGAAGAATTGCACTTATTATAATTTTAATTAGAGCAGGATTGAAACTTAACATAACAGATTTAAAAAAGGTTGGCAGACCTGCCGTTATGATGTGTTTTGTGCCGGCTTGCTTTGAAATTTTAGGTATGGCTTTGCTTGCTCCTAAATTCCTCGGCTTGTCACTTATCGATTCATTAATACTGGGCGCTGTTGTCGGTGCGGTTTCGCCTGCCGTTGTTGTGCCGAGAATGATTAAACTTATTGACGAAGGTAGGGCAACGGATAAAGCAATACCTCAAATGATACTTACAGGTGCCTCTGTTGACGATGTTTTCGTGATTGTTATGTTTGCAACTTTTACCGGCATTGCAAAGGGTGAAAGTGTTTCAATAAAAAGCTTTGTAAATATTCCTGTTTCAATAATTTTGGGTATTATTGTCGGAGCTTTGTGCGGCATAATTTTAAGTTCGGTGTTTTCAAAATTTAAACTTTCAACAACGGTTAAGTCAATTATAATTCTTGCAGTCACCTTTATATTAAATTGGGTGGAAGATGCACAAAAAATTGTAGCCTTTTCCGGTTTGATAGCAATTATGGCAATGGGAACTGCAATGAAAAAGAAAAACGATTCTCAGGCAAAATCAATTTCAAATGTATTTGATAAGCTTTGGGTCGGCGCAGAAATTTTCCTTTTTGTTTTGCTCGGTGCAAGTGTAAAGGTCGATAGTTTGAAATCTGCAGGTTTGTCATCTGTTCTTCTTGTATTTTGTGTGCTTGGTTTTCGTATGATAGGTGTATTTGTTTGCACTCTTGGCACAAAGCTTTCACTTAAAGAAAAACTTTTTACGATGCTTGCCTATACGCCAAAAGCAACCGTTCAGGCGGCAATCGGCGGACTCCCGCTTGCAATGGGACTTGATTGCGGTCAAACCGTTTTAACCGTGTCCGTTATAGCAATTCTCCTCACTGCACCCCTCGGCACATTTGCAATAGATTTGACATATAAAAAGTTGCTTGAGTAAATTATTGTTTATCTTAATATCGGTTTCTCTCCTATCGACGGCGAAGCCGCCACTTCCCTCG
>UQEY01000027.1 GCA_900540235.1 uncultured Eubacteriales bacterium | reverse complement strand
TCGGTCATTGTGTCACCTCGATTTGCTCTTCTAAAGTTCTTATTTGCTTACGAAGCTCTTCGGTGTAAGCAATCTTATCTTTGTAGTCGTCAGCTGTTGCAACTCCCATTGCAATTTTCACACCTATGTAATCATAGTTTGCAAGTTCCTGCTTTAACATTTGAATTTCAGCCTGTGGGTCAGGTGTAAAAACTTCTTCTTCAATTTCGACATATTTGCCGTTAATTTCTGCAAACATAAATATCCCTCCTATGCTCTAATGCCGTAAATTTTGATTGTTGGTTTTGCGGCGACAGGGAAAGGTTTCGTTGTACTAATAGTAAACTTATTTATACTGTTTTTCGTAGTATAGCCAAAATTGCCGCCGACTGCCATATTATTTGGGGAGTAAGCACTTCCGTCTGCGCCATAATTTGAATACATCAAACACATTTGTTTGTCTATTTTTTCATATAAATAAATTCTTTGTAGTTGTCCAATTCCTGACGTATGAAGAATTGTTATAGCCCCTGGTGTAAAATAAGGGGCATATGTAAATGAGCCAAAATCTGCCCGAACAATACCAAGAGAATAGTCATTTTCCAACTTATCTCTTGTAGGAAAACTTACTTCAACTAACATTTCCTTAAAATTATAATCAGTTCCGTCAGGTTCTTTTGTTCGCTCAACAAGTTTAACTTCTTCAGTCAAAACAATAGTTTCAATCAATTCAAATTTTTCATTAGCTTTAGCACCCACGGCATTGCTCATATCTTGAATTGACATTTTTTCTGCAGTTCCTGTAAGAGCTTGAACGCTATTGGATAAGTTATCCAGCAAACCCTTACTTACATTCACTCTCTCATCACTCATTCGCTGTCACCTCATTTTCGTTTATTACTTCGGCTTGAACTGTTGAAGCGCCGTATTTTAAGTTGTCGCCGTTCTCAATATCGAGGCAAAGCTTGCCATTCTGCCACTTCAAGCCGTCACCGAGGACGATTTTATCTTGTTTTGCAGAAATTTGCTCGTCATAGGTTTGGAAATATTGCATCATAGCTTCGGCAAATTCCTTCATAGTTATTGAAAGGTTGTTTTCGTCAATGCTCTTAAATTTGACAAGCGCTTGTGAAATGTCAATGTCAGTCATATCTATTAAGGAAATCATACTTTCAACTTCTGAAAGTGCCGGGCAGTAATCTCCCATATCCCAATCATTTGTACTGTTTATGTCAACAAAGAAAGTTCCTGAACCAAAAATAACCACAGCAGTGCCATCGTAAACGCTAATTATTGTGCCATAAGGCAGGTCAGCACAATTGCCAATATTCACACCTTTGTCATTAGTGACAAAAACTCTACTGCCATTTTTCCTTGCAACAATGTATGCGCCGTCAGCAAGTTTTGACCCGTCAAATTCTTCGGTAGTGATAAGCGCAACAGGGTTATTGGTAAGTTTAGTGTAGTCGGTAGTACCGGGGTCACCTTTAGCACCTTTAAGTCCTTGAACACCTTGCTCACCGGTATCGCCCTTGTCGCCTTTTGCTCCCTGAACACCTTGTGGTCCGGTATCGCCTTTGTCACCTTTAGCACCCTTTTCGCCTTGAACACCTTGTGGACCGGTATCTCCCTTTTCACCTTTAAACTCACCGTTAGCGAGTTTATCTTCAAGTGTTTGTGAAATATCATTTGCTCTTTTAGTAGCTTCAACAGCCTTAACTGTTTGAGCGGCTAATGCTGAATAATCTTCTGATTCTATTATTTTAGTATCGTCTGCCAAGACATCATACACTTCAATTTCAAATCTCGGAGAACTCAAAACTTGCGGACCTGAAGAATTAGCGCTGATAAGACGCAATTCGCAACTTATAGTTCCCTGTGTTTCAAGGAATTTCCGTGTCGGTTCAAAAATAGCAACACCTGATTCCACTCTACAATCGACAAATAAGCCGTTTGTAGCGGCAACATATACATTAACATCCTCATCAAGATAGAATGGTTTGCCACCGTCGGTTAACGAAATTATTATTTTTCTTGAATTAGCGTCGCCGTATCTTTCGTCTACACTCCATTGAGTTCCGCTTTTCTGCAAATCAAGAGATTTTCTATAAGCTTGTTTTTCCATATGCTCACCTCTTGAATTAGTATACAAAAATACCGAGAGTGTTCGTCACACCCTCGGTATTAATTATTTAAGCCAATATTGATTAATGTAAGCTATAACTTTTGTCCTATCCCCATAAAGACCTGTCTTAGTCATTATTGTGATTATCTTCGCTCTTTCGTCTGCATTACCATTAATGAATTTTTGCTTATATTGATTTGTGATTGAGGTCCTTAACCCAAAAACAGCGTTATCCTCTGTCATACCGTTAGCAACTTTTGCTTCCACTCTCTTGTTGACATAACCTTGAATAGTCTTTGTATCATTGGTTTTAAAAGCTTCAATCATTGCTTCGGTATTATAAGATGAAGCTTCCCAATTCGTGAAATCTTCATCATCAAAGTATCCGGTCATTTTGAGTTTTGACTTAATCTCCTTTCTTTTCGATTCGTCTGACAAATATTCTTCTTTAAAAGTGCTTGAAAGCGAAGACTTTATGCTTTTTTCTGCTTCCGACTTGGTTTTGCCGTTAGCCATATCAGTTTTGATATTATTATCAATTATTGTTTTTATAACAGTTTTATCGCTACTGTTAACAGCGTTAATCAAATCAGTCTTGTTATAAAGCTTACTTTGCGTATCTTCCTTTTCATCATCAAGCTTAACTGCGTCTATGGCTTTTTCAATAGTATCATCATCCATACCGCTTGAAAGAAGTGTATCAAGTGAATTATTAAACTTCTCAGTATCTTCATCAGCTTTATAGCCTGCTGCCTTTTCAATTTCACTTGCATATGACTTTATTGATTTGAAAGCAAGTTCATAATCAAAGCCGTCACTTTCAAGCTGCTTTGCAGTGCTGATAGCCGATTTTATATCACCGTTCAAATAATCAAGACCTGCTGTCGCTACTCTTTCATCATTTTCAATCAAGCCTTTTTTGATATAGTTATCCGGGTTATTCACATTATCGGCAATGCGTTTGTACATTTGCTTATCATCATTTATGATTGATTCGTAAATCATTTGGTTTTTGTCCTTTTCGGAAAAAAGGTCAAGTCCGAAAACTGCAAGTGCATCGTCAGTAAGTAAAGCTTCTTTAATATTCGATTTTGTAGCTTCCTTAGTCATTGCAGAATCAAATTTGAAGCCTTTCTTTGCGCCTTTAACGACATTAGCAACACTGTTAATATCTCGAATAACATTTTTGACCGGCAAGCCGAAGAAAGCGCCGAGCGCACCGGCAAGGCTTTCCGTTTTTTCTTCAAAACTAAGCTTATCACTATTCAGATTATTAATTGAATTATACAAATCACTGACAACTGACATATCAGCTCTCGTCACATCATAGCCTTGAAAAATCGAAACGACATCCTTAACAAATGCAATTTGGTTAACCGGGTTAGCATTGTCGATAAAGTTAGGAATAAGTTCCGCAAGATATTTTTCAAAATAAGTCTTATCGTCATCATCATTACGAGCAGCTGTAACTATAGATTGAAGAAGCGAGTTAATAACACTTGCAATAACAAGTGACGCAATAATTCTTGTCGCCTTTTTCTTACTGAATTTACCACGCTTTGCCTGAACAGTTGCATTAACGAGCATATTAAGAGAAGTTGTCGGCTCCGCCATAAAAGCCGTTGCCATTTTCACTGCTCCGTTTTTACTGCGCATAAGAGCTGAGCGAGAAAAGACCGAATCATAAACCTGCGTTTTTGTGATTACTTCCGTAAATCTTTCGCCTGCTTTTTTTAAGCTCTCCTCTCCTGTAAGTTCAGGATGTTTGTCCTTTGTTTCGGCTTTACAAGCGTTCCAAATGTGCGCCCAGGTTATCTCATCAGCCTTTGAAGCCGCAATTCCGAAAACCTCGTCACGAAACGAACCGTCTTTGAAAAATGCAGATAACTTTTCTTTGCCCTTATAATCAACATTATTGAGATAATCAACTGTGCTTTGCGCCATATTAGTATCGAAATATCCCATTTCCTTGATTATAGCTATCGGTGCATATTTCTTTATTTCTTCATAACTGCGCTTTGTGAAAGTAGTTTTAGCAAAATATTTTGTGTCAATTATTGATAACGCTCTGCCAATAGCAGACGGTTGCTGAATAGCGACTGAAGCCGACGCAAAAACAGCGTTTTTCTTGAACATACTTGTAAGCTTATCAACAACATCCGAACCGGCTTCATGAATCACACCGCCGTTAAGGTCCTCAAGTAAATCGCTGATGTAGCTTGTTGCCTTTTTGCCATAAGCATTTTCAACCAAAGTTCTTATTGAATTATAATTATCGCCATTACTTGATTGATAGTTATAAACACGGTCAAAGTTTTCGAGCGGCAAGGCAAAAGCATTGTAGCTTGCCATTTCGTCAATATGGCTTGCCCAAACATTATCAAATTCTTCAAGAAGAAGTGGGTTTTCGGCTTTTTCGATAGTTGCATTTGTAAAGCCTGAATTTATAAGCTTTTTAGCACCTATTGTTTCTACACTACTTTTGTGCATATAGTTTTTTGCGGTTCTTGCCGGATAATAATTTTCTTCCTTAAACAGTTCAACATCATAAAGTTGTCTTGATATTTCATTACCTTTTTCCGCCATATCAGTTGAAAGGTACTTAACCATATCACGAACATATGATTTTTGTTCTTCTGTAAGCATACTTTTAATTTTTGCAATATCTTCAAAAGCAAGCTTGTGAGTTAAGCTATCATTCCACTTGTAATTTTTATCTTTAAGTGTTTGAATAGCACTTTTAGGCTTGTCGGTAATAACAACACCGCCGTGCACAATATGATTAAGAGTCTGCCTACGATTACTCATAGCATAAATTGCCATAAGCTGTTCAAGATTAAGATTAAGCTTATCTCCTGCTGCCGTAGTTATTTCATAGCGTTTTTTTCTATTCCACTCTTTCCATTTATACTTTTCTCGGACATCATTAGCATAGTTCCTGCTGTTATCAACAGTAACAGCCCAAGTGTCTTCACC
Organism: uncultured Eubacteriales bacterium; assembly: GCA_900540235.1. Classification (GTDB taxonomy): domain Bacteria; phylum Bacillota; class Clostridia; order Oscillospirales; family Acutalibacteraceae; genus Eubacterium_R. Next base: position 21,078 of record UQEY01000027.1, on the reverse strand, counting down.
TTTTCTTACATCACGATATAGCCTAAGAAGCTCATCAGAGCCGAGATATTCAAAGAAATATTCAGGTTTCATAGAACCATATTTAATTGAATCAACAATACCCAAGTCAAACTTTTTATTTCCTTTGAACTTTTCAAGTTCTTCGGACACTTTTGAAACACTGCTCTCAATAGTTTTATTCCTTTCGGCATAGAAAAGCTTGTTGACATTATTGCACACCTGAACAGTTGTGCGCACAAGGTCATCCACCACTCTAAGTTCATCAATAGTAAAGTCTTTAGCCGTCCTGTCACCTATCATTGTCTGCAACTGGTCTATACGCTGGCTTACATAGTTATTATAAACAGAAGTCACCATTTCGTAATCGTCATTGTTTTTCAGTGACTTGAAACTACGGTCAAGAGCATTAAGCTTTGAATAAATTTCACTGTCAAGCTTTGAGCCAAAAGAAATAACATCAACAATTCCTTTAACAGCTTCAACCATATTATTAGGAATATGTTTTTTCTTATCCTGCTTAGCAAGTTGTGCAAGCCTTATGGCACTTCTTTGGAAACTTTTATAAAGCATACTCTTCTCTCGTTTTTCTTTTTGCTTCTTTCTGTAATCAGCTTTATACTGCACTGTTTCCTCTTTGAGATTAGCCCTATACTCCCTATTTTGTTGCAATAGTTGACGGCGAAAGTCGCTGAACTCTTTTCTATGCTTTTCTTTTTCGCTTGCAAGTTCTTTTTGATACTGATTAACTCTTTCAGCGTATCTTGACCTTGCTTTCAAAAACCGTTTTTCGGTTTTATCGGCTTTAGTTTCGTACAACGGTGTTTTGAAATATACTGAAAGAATATCATTAGCAAGACTTTCAAGGTATTCTTGCTTGTCGTAGCCGTATTCATTGTCAATATATCTGTCTTTGTATGTATTAACAAGGTCGAGAAGAATAATAGGCAAATCTTGTGAATTATCGCTTGAAATAAGATTACCAAACATTTCTTCCATTTCATTAGACAAATCATCAAGCAAAATGCCGTCGTCGGTAATATTAATCTTACCTCTTGCGGCATTTCTATATTTACCGTAGCTGCCATAATAATATGCAACCTCTGACTTCTGCTTATCCGAAAGCTTAATTTTTGTATTTTTTAAATAATCAAGCATTTCCTGTTCTTGGTCAGTCGGTTGATATTTTTGCTTTCTTTCGTTATCAACAAGTTTCTCTGCAAGATTGTAAGCGGCATTATATAACCGTGCAGAAGTATCAAGTGCGTGCCAGGTCTTCATATCTTCAGCTACTTCAACACCGGTCACACGAGTAGGTGTAAGCTTTATAATATTTCTGCCTGCCGCAAGCAACGCATTTGTACTAACTTCTCTGCCGTTGGTAAGTTCAAACTGATGTTTTAAAAGCTCATTTACCTCTTTAAGGTGCTTGTTTTCACGCTTTAGCTGTGAGTATTCGACATAGTCCACATCACGAGAAAACAATGCACTTTCGCCTATATTGCCTTCAGGACGACTATTATAGCCATAATGTTTTAATACACTTTCGGGAAGTATGTCAGGAAAATAATTATTGACATAATTGAGCAAATTGGATATACTAATTTTAGAAGTAGTAAGAGCTGTACCGTTTATCGGTCGAAACTCTGGCTCGTTAAGAGCGGCTACTTCTTTTTTTGCGTTCACTGCATATAATACATCTATTGATTGAATTTCATTATTATGCCTATTCACTACAAAAGAAACTACATAGGGTTCATTATCATTGTTTTTAGCTATGCCAATTAGAGCATAGCTATTTTCTATATACTTGCTTCTTGGAACAAGTTCGTTAATTCTAATTGAATTTTTAAGTATACTTCCAACATTAATAACAACTGGAGCATTTATACTAAGTCTTCTATCAAGTGAATGTCTAATTGCAGACTTTGAAACAATAATATCTGTTTTAATATCATCAACATATATTACTGCATTTCCGTTTTCGTTTACTTTGCCGATTTTCTTAGCATTATCAATAGCAGTTTCAATTATATTTTTTCTACTAATTGAATTTGCCTTGTAATCAATGCTATCGTCAATTCTTGTAATCTTCATATCTGGCTTTTTAGTAAGTTCTTCATACGAATAATCAACATCACGAGAAAATCTGATATCTTCATTTTCGGTTGGTGCAAGATTATCGGCAAGTTTAATTTGATTAGAATTAAAAGCTATAAATTCTTCATTTTCATTATTCACACCGTCATAGCCGAGGCTTTCAAGATATTCTCTTGCCTTAACACCTGCATTATTTTGACCTTGAAATTTACGAAGCGCTTTATATCCCATTTGCTCACTTGCTGGGTTTGTAATATTGATATAATAAGCGTTGACATTACTGCCGTAACCTTTAGCGTCAAGCTCCCAAGGGCTGAAAAACATTCCTTGAATATCCATATTTGCTCTGCCTTTGGTCTTATCAAAAACAGTGAAGTTTTCGGATGTACCATGGTATACTTTAAGCAAATTACCGTCTTCATCACGAACCTTTGAATTTTTAAAATACTCCGCCTGCTGCTGTGTGAGTTTATTTCCGTCGCTGTCAATATCAAGTGAGTATTTAACATCATTAGAATTTTTATTGACATTTTGCAATTTATTGAGTAAACTATATATGGAAGATGAAGCATTGCTGGGTGTCGTCTTTTGACTATTCCCAGTCTTGAACAATGTTTCATCTTCTTTTTTGTTTATCAGTGCTACTTCATGTAAATAATATTCGTTACTGTCCTTATTTACATTCACTACTGTGGCAACATAATAGTCTTCGTTTGCTATTTTTATTGGAGCGGAAAACACAGCTGTATCATAATCACGATTCTTATAATTATCAGTATAGTCAATAATTCTGCCGTTTTTTATAACATCCGGCACTGCCATAAACGCAACGGCTTTCTTCCTGCCTATTCCGTGAGAAACAGAAGACTTTACGCCTGTACGATTTAGTACTATAGTTCCGTATTTGCTTTCAACTTTGTTTCCTATTGACTTGAAATAATCTGACACTTGTGTAACAAGGTCGGTTTCGCCTTTAGCAAATTCATTGCCGTTAAGTGAAGCCACCGGTTTCATATTTGCAACATACTTAATGTTTTTATCAAAATCGGTATCGCTGTTAAATTCAACATTCAATGCGTTTGCAGGCTTTTCATCAACCTCAACACCATTTTTGAGATTTTTGCTTGCACCGTCAAGAACAGAAAGAAATTGATTACAGATATGCTCCGCCTGCTTTTGCTCCATTTGCATAGCTGTTTTTGCCGCCGACTGCAAATTAGAATTTTTTATAACATCCTTGATTTTTTCAATAACTGATTTAAGGAAATCGGTAATTGTTTCGAGGATGTTTTTCTTTTGTGCCGGGGTTTTGGTTTCATCAAGATAATTGACAAAACTTTCTATACCCTCATCAGTTGAGAATAAGCCTGAAATTGCGTCATTAGTCAACTCGTTCAGCGCTTCTTCCCTTGTTTTGCTTCCCTCAGCCTTTGAGTATGTATCAACATAAGCGTCAACAAGTGTATTGAAGTCTTCTGCGCCTTTTTCTTTTACAAACCAATCACGAATAGCAGTTTGAACATTTTTATATTCGCTTTCATTATAAGCAAGACCGAATTCACCGAGTTCGTGAAGAAGTGCGTTATACTCACCGCTACCGTCACCGTTAACCACAATCTTAGCAAGTGACGAAATAAACTGACCGTTACCGGCGCTCTTTCCGTCAGAGCGTCTTTCAATATCCACACCGACTTTTTGCGCTGTTTTAATGAAAATATCATCAATAGTACTGTCACCGTTTGAAGTGTTAGTATACTCACCCTCAATATGTCTGACGGCAAGGGTAGGCGCTTTAACATCATTTCTTTGAGAAACAACAAAATTGTCATAATTAGTTGCGTCAGTCTGACCGGCACGATAGATATTTATTGCAGTTTTGCCTAATAATCTAAGTGACGGAATAAAAACAGAATTTTGCCTTACAAAATCGGTATAACTGAGTTCAGGCTTTGCCACGCCGAGTTCATATATTGTTTTAGCCTGTTTAACATATGTTCTGATATCGCCGTTAAAATTTTCAGGCTTATTTTGAGCAAAGTTGAGATAAACGGCATTAGCACCCGAGTTGCCGAAATTGTTGTTAACTATTTCATTAACAAGTATCTGTTGTGTATTATCGGCTAAATTAACGCTGTTATATTCTATTTCTCCGGCGGAAGTGCGAAGTTTAATGTCGCTTTTATCTTCGCTTATAGAAAACGGATGTTTGCCCTCGATTTTAATTGGAGATTGATTACCGTTCGTATCACTTATAACAGCATTAACATTAAATCTTGGGTTATTGCTTTGCTGTACCGCTGAAAAGTCTTCTTCAACATTTGGTGCAGTGTTCTGCGTTGTATTTGTTGCATTTTCAGTTCTTTGCTGATACTTGTTTAAGCCGTCATATACAAAGCTATAATCTGTAAAGCCGCTTTTTAGCTTTGTTGACAAATCGGCAAGTGCAGAAGTTGAAATATTTTTGCTCGTAAAATCTGAGCCAAACTGTTCATTAATTGCACCGAGCGCCTTTTCACTGCTTGCAATATTTTTAACATCACTTTTGTTAAGGTCAATACCGCTTACTATTTTATTGACCGTTCTGTTTATTTTAGCTTCGTTCTTCTCACCTTTCACAGCAGTCGATATATTTTCCTTAAAGCCCTCTTTAAGTATCTCTAATTGAAGCTGTCCGAGCCTTTTATCGCTAAGCTTAGAATAATCGACACCGCCGTTATTAACCGAAGTACCCGAAAACACATCCGTGCTGTTGTCGCTATTTATAGTATGGGTTTTCTTTGCTTTTTGATTGAGTTCTTCGGCATATTTATAAGCTTTGCTCTTTTCATCTTTGCTAAGCCCGGTATCAATAAGATTTTTAATATCTTCATTACTTTGTGATTTAGCTTCAAAACCGAGTTCTCTTGCGTTGCCGTCATTAAAAGAAAATTTATTTATGGCTGAACCTACGCCGCCGACAACCGCACCCGAAAGAGCGCCACCGAGAAATGATTCACCGATTTGCATACCAAAGTCTTTAGCCACGGTATTACGAGCCTGCTGCTCGGTTGCTCCTTGCTTTCTGTATTCTTGATATTTGAGTGACAATTCCGACATATCACCGTTAATGATTTGGTCGGTAATAGCGTTAGAAATATCAGTAAAGGCTTCTTCCGAACCCTCAGTGAATGACTGTTTAAGAACATCTTTAACGGTATTAAGCACGCCTGTTCTGCCTGTTGCTTGTAAGGCATTGAATTTTTCAAGCGAAATTTTTTCAAAAAGCGATTCTGCAACACCTGCCGCAGTTGCGGTATAAAGTGCCTTATCCGCACTAAGTCCTCTTTGCGTTGCTTCAACAGCAGTATTAGCCGCCGCACCGCAGCTCATTATTCCGAGTGTAACAGGTTCGGGAAGCCAGGCAATAGAAAGCATATCGGCAACGCTAAGACCGGTTTGGTCGAGAAATGATACAACTTTGCCGGCGGTATCACTGCCGCTTTTTTCTTTAACATAATTATATAAATTCTCGGTGTTTTTCTCCTGCACAGCGTTTCTGAAATTAGTCGCAATAAAAGCAGAAGTGTTTGTGTCCATAGGCTTATACTCTTTTGATAAGGCATTACTTACACCTTGCTTAATCATATCTGGCACAGCCGCAACCTGCCCCATTTGAGCGGCAATATAAGCCGCCCTTGAAGTAATTGGGTGTTTATCGGCAAATTTGGATGAATCTTTTGCTATTTTTGCAGTTTCCTGCTTATTAATATTGCGAGTATATGTATCAAGCAAACTTTCAGCGTCATATCCACGCTTTTTAAGTGCTTGCATAGCAGTTTCGTAAGATTTGTTGTAAATGCTGTAATTTTCAGCTTGAACATTGTCACCGAACGAAGCCTGTCCGCTTTGTTTTGAGCGCTGATATTCTTGTAAGGCAATATCCGCATTTTGCTTATTCTTGTAAGCACTACCGACAAGTTTTTGAATATCGGTATTTTTCAGAAGTTTATTATTGCTATCCTGCTGCTTTTGATATTTTTCTTTTTGTTCTTTTTCCCTTTGAGCGGCTTCATATTTTCTGCGAGTAGCACGATTATATTCTGTATTAACTGTATCATCACCGTAAAGCTTGTCGCTCATTTCTTCCATTTTGGAAAGAAGTTTGTTTTTGGTTTGACCTTGACCGTTAATACGCTCGTAGTCATCTTTATATTTATCATATGTTGACCTTAATTCTTCCTTTTTAGTTTGAGCATTTTGAAAATTCTTTTTTGCCTGAGAAAAAGAAATATCATCCTTTTGGTTAAGCATATTCAAAACAGAATTAAGTTGTGTTTTCTTTTCATCTCTTATATATGCCTTAGTATTATTTTTATAATCGTTATAGTATTTCTGATAAGTTTTGTTTGAAACATTTTCACGATTATTCTTTACACCTTCATACATTGACTTAGAATATTCATAATTATCCTTAATCTGTTTTTGCTCGTCACGCCTTTTAGCTTTTTTTCTTAATTTATCGAAATCTATAGCCATAATTCAACCTCTTTTATTTCAATTTAAAATGTTTCAGCAACCAATTTGCCTGTGCTTCGTTAATAGTCTTTTTATTTAGCATTGATTCAATAGCGTTGGTTCTGCCCTCGTCTGTTCTGTTCATTCCGATTCCTTGAAGCATACCGTCTGAGATATTAAGATTTTCCTGTTCGCTTTTTGTTTTATCAGTCATATCATCCGGCGAAGAACCTTTGATTTGTGAATTTTCTGTGGTATTACTTGAAGTACGAGAATAACCGCCACCCGAACCGCCGCTTGACCGTCTTCCGCCTGAACTGCCGCCACTGCTTTTAGTTGCAGTGTATTTATATTGCTTATAAAGTGCGTCCGCTTGATATTGAGTGATATTGCCATTCTTGACTTGCTTATTAAGATATGACTTCATACCTTTATTATCTTTTTTATCCTTGAAGCTGTCGCACTTATCGGCGGCAAGTGAAAGATTAATTTCGTTAGCTTTCCACTTTTCGTTACGCTCATTTTCTTTCTTGTTCTCTTTGAGATTAGCGTCAAATTGCCTCTTATCTTCTGCAAGACTTGTTTTGTTTTTCCATTTATCGTAGCCGAGTTCAGCGTCAAATTGCCTTTGGTCTTCCGCAAGGCTTGTTTCTGTATTCCAACTATCATAACCAAGCTCATCATTGAATTGTCTTTGGTCCTCTGCAAGACTTGTTTCTGAATTCCATTTTTTATACGCCAACTCATTTTCGCTTTGCTTTCGTTCACTATCAAGCGAATTATCAAACTGCCTTTGATTTTCTGCAAGTTGATTTTCGTTCCAGTATCTTTCGCTTTCAAGTTCTTTTGCTGTATTTTCAGCGTTTTGTTCGTTCCAATACTGGTCTTGCCAAAACTTCTTATCATTAAGATATTCGTTAATCTTATTTGCATGCTCCTGATTATATCTTGAAGCTGAAGCACCGGCAAAGCTATTCCAAGCGTTTTGGTTATAATAATTGCTGTTTTCAACATTTTGATACCCTTGAATAGCCGACTGGTAATTTGACAGTTCATTTTGCTCTTTAGCGTTGTATTCATTCTGCGCCATTTGATAAAATGCAGGCAATGCTTCGTCTACCTTACTTTGATAATTTTCGTTTGTTTGGTTTGCAACAGCGTCAGAATATGTAGAACCGTAGCCACCGGTCAAATCACCGGCTGTTTGAGCAGTTGCATTCATTGACAAGTCACCGAGTTGCTGATACATTTTTGCATATTGCTGATATGCTTTATCACTTGCTTTGTCATATTCAAAAGATTTAGAATTAGCAATTTTGTCGTAGAGTTCATTCATTTTTTGAATATATCCATTTTCGTATTGCGCAGGTTGACTGTTAATAACTTGTCTTGCCTGTTCACGCTTTTTGCGTTCTTCGTCACTTTCGACATATGAATTATTATATTGTTGATATCGTCTTTTTGTATTATCTGAAATAGCCATTATTTACTTTCCTTTCGCTTGTTTGCGTTGCAACTGCTCCATTTGTTTATTATGGCGAATAGTTTCATTAAGCGTATCATTTGCTTGCTTAGCGCTCTGATTAAGTTGGTCCGTATGTTGTTGGGCATTTTGATTAAGTTGATTTGTATGTTGTTGTGAATTTTGGTTGAGCTGACTTACAGTTGACCATGCATTTTGATTCATTTGGTCTGCATGCTGCTGTGAATTTTGGTTAAGCTGGTTTGTCGCAATTTGTGCATTCATATTAAGTTCGTTTGTTTTCAAAATTGAATTTTGATTAAGTGTATCAGCGTGTTGCTGTGAACTTTGATTAAGTTGATTAGCATTGTTTATAGCAGTCTGATTAAATTCTTGCGCCCAATTCTTTTGATTTTGAGCATTAGTTAATCTCGTCTGTGCTAAATTTCTGTTATCGCTATACATATTGTATTGATTTTGATAATCATCTTGATATGCACCGTATACAGTGTTATAAGCATTATTAGCGGCGTCAAGACGATTATAGTAACTATTTTCCTGTGCATTCTTTTGCCCCTGAACTAAGTTATACTTATCCTGAATGCGATTATATTCATTCTGCCAATCTGTAAGCGCATTTGAACGAAGTTCAATAGCTTTATCATTTAAGCCGCTCATAGTATTGTTATAAGCCTGCTGCGCCGACTGCTGAGCATAGCTGTTGTTATAACCGCCGGTTGCATTCACTGCTGAAGCAAGCTGATTTTTCATTGCTTTGTCACCGGCTGACATATAATTTTGCTTGTACATTTGGAAAAGGTTATCTTTTTCTTGGTCATAACTAAAATCACCGTATTCCATCATCTGATTAAATAAATCATCAACTGTCGTCTGTAATTGAGTTTGTGACGAATCAAAAGCTGTTCTTTGCGAACCGGAATACATATCATTCCACTGATTATATAATTCGTCAGATTTCGACTTATAACCAGCATTGTCGTTATACGCAAAATCGCCTATAGCGTCAAAAGCACTTTTTGCACTGTTATATTCATTGTCATATTCAGTAGTATCAATAGTATCGGCGTCATAATGTGCGGCGTCGTAGTGTTGTGCTTCATATGTGGGAGCATCATAATGCTGCGCTTGATATGTTGTAGGAACTTCATATTGTTGTGCTTGATACTTAGGAGCAGTATATAAATTTGTCTCTGTTTTTGTTTTTGTTTTCGTTTTTTTGGTATTTGCGCTTTTATTATTTGCCTTAGTTTTAGTTTTGGTTTTACTTTTAGCCATTTCATCACCTACATATAGATTTCCTTAGTTGTTTTATCGCTATATTCGATTTTTACATAATTTTCCGTTGCGATTATATCAACAACATATTTTTCATTTTTTTCTTTAGCTGATTTATCTATAAAATCTTGCAAAAGATTCACCAAATTTTTGATGTATGTAACAACATACGGAAGATTATTTTTCGCACTGATTTCGCTGATTTTTGGTAATTTCATATATCTCCACCTACTTCCAAACACTTAGTGATTGAATATATTTTACATTCGCCCTTACCCTCAATTTTAATTTTCATATGGTCACATCTTTTTGGGCGAATAGGAAAAAGAACGCTGTTAACGCCTTTGCCTATTACTTCTCTACCGCAACTGTGCCAAATACCGTCGCTATTATATTGAATATAGAATCTTGCTGTTGAACCTTGGGCGAGATACAGCCTTGTTTGAAGCCGTGATATATATTTTTTGTTTGGATATGAATATCCATATACGCCTGTTTCAACATACCAATTCACCTTATCCTCGTTTGAATCACCGTTCGATTCGACTAATTTAACGGCATTTTCGGTAACATAATAAAGTGAATTTCCGTTATTAATAAAACGAACAACTTTTTCTTCTTTTTCTTTGGTCCACATACCTTTTTTTGTGTCGTAACAAAAAAGTTCATACTTATTTGTGTTAACATTTTTCATTGACACATAATACTTATTGCCATATGCTCCTGCAACGGCTTCGCAATACTTTTCCTTACCGAGCGACTGAGAGATTATAGTCGTTGAACCGTCATAGGCTATAATGCCGTATGCGCTTTTGTAATATAGAACATTATCAATTATTGCAAAGCTTCTTTCGCTTCCTGCTTCAACACCTTTAAAATTATTAATTTCGGTGTAAGAATATTCGCTCGGTTGCGAACCCGAAACAATATATAGTGTATCTTCTTTAAAAATCAAAGGACTACCAAGATAATTAACTATACCGGTAAATTTTCCGTCGCTTCCGACATTTGCTGACCAACTGTCACTTGCCAAACCTGAAAAATCATAATAATTTGTATAATCGCCTAATGATGACGCATAAATTTCGTGACCGTCTTTTTGACAAAGCCATATTCTATTACCGCACAGTGCCCCAAAAGGCATAACTTCAGGAAACTTCTTTTCAATGGTTAATTCAAACTCGTTTTTCGTACTGTCAAAACCTGTTATCCAATTTGAATCATCAATTTCATAATTAATAAGCGGAGCAGAAATATCAATAAAGGTACCGCCTACTTTTTGTATTTTATAGCTTCCGACTTTTAATTTTTCGGCTGAGTTGTCATACTCAAACAGTCCTTTTTTGAATTTTGTTTCGTCAAAAGATTTATCTTTCAAGGATATACTTACTTCGATGTTATCGCCTTTTTTGAAATTATCAAATTTGCTTGCATTTTCGTAACTAAAACTAACATAACTTGGTATATCACTCCACAACATGCTTCTATCGTTTAATGTGATTTTTTTCTGTAGTGTGCCATTTACAATTCTGTATATCGAATCAGAATTCAAATTAATAAAGCCACAATTAAATGTGTTCTCATCACCGTCACAAGTGGTCATAAGTGAAGCAGTATTATTATCTCCGCCAACTAAAAAAACTTCTTTATATGCTATTTTTTGAACAGTTCTTTTTTCGACATCAATAATTACGCCGTCAGGAATAATTAAAATTTTATTTCCGCTTTTTATCATGCTTTTACATTCGCCACTTTGAGATTGATTTAGCAGTTGCATATCTTCAAGGTTTTGTCTATTTTTTAATTCCTGAATTTCAACGGTTACATTTATTGAAACCGGTTTTATTTGTTGTTCGCACAACCATTTAGGGTTAATGTTTGATGTTTTCATAGCACAATGTCTTCCGTTAAATTTAACAACATAATTTTGACTTTCCAAACCGAAAACTTCATCATTTTTTATTTCAATAATATTATTACCTTCGTAGAGGGCATTTTTTATTGAATCTGAAGCAACAAATAAAAAATTAATATTATATGATTTTTCTACATGACTTGGTTTTCCAAAATGAGACCCAACAAAACTATTTTTCGATGTACACGATATAATATTACCGACTTTGTTTATTTCAAATTCAAGAATTCCGGTGTTCAAATTTTTAAAGGTGAGCCTGTTGTTAAAGAAAAAAATTTCAAATGCATCTACACAACCATGACTTGAAATATGCCCATCAGCATACTCGTTGCAAATCACAAAAGCATATTTGTCTTTTAAAAGAGTTCTACATTGTTGTGTGAAATAATCTTTCACTTCATAAATAATACCCGTATTGGTTGATATATAATATGAGGTTATATCGCTTCTACTGCTAAGAAAATCTTCCTGGTGTTCACTTAGATATTCAAAACAAGCATCTTTAACAAACTTCTTAGTATGGTCAAGGTCATTGAAATATATAGTTTTATAAAAACTATAACATTTAGCCATAACTCTTTCTGAAATATCGTTACATCTCCAATAACCAGTTAGATATTTGTTTTTTAAAAATACTTTTGAATCTGCATTATGCTTAACATCAATCAATTCATCCGGAACTTCATAAAACGGCATTTCAAGAGCTGCTTCAAGTCCGAATAAACTAACAGATTCGCTGTAATAAATTTTTATTAACGCATTTGCGGCATCTTGCCATGATTCAAATTTACCTAAATATTGTGCCTTACCTTTAATTTTTGAAGAAATATAATTTACATCACATTTATTTTCGCCCTCGTAGACTTGTAATGCGGCGCTATTTTGTGACACATACCATGTCTTACCGTACTCGTCTGTATATTCTCTAATATAAGTACATTTAATAAACTGTCTGGACCAATCAACAGGTTCGGTCAAAAAAGCGTCATTGTAATACATTTCAATAGTGTCTTTTTCATCAGATATCAGCATAGGATAAGTCCAATTATCATCCGTGGTAACTACTCCGCCAAAAGCAATTTCATTACCCGAAAAAACTTCTTTTGTCCTAAATTCATACCAACGACCTGCAATATTACATATCGGCTCACCTGCGCCAAAGAAGCACCAACTATTCCTAAATTGTTTGAGTTCATCGTTGTTGAATGAAATAGTTCCCTCGATACTTGCCTTTTTAAAAGATTCAACCGCTCCGTCAGTATTAATTAACACCTGACCCTTGTAGTATCCTTTGTTGGTTTCAATAGACGCATTTTGTAAAAGTGCGACTTTTCCGTTAATCATAACTGCGTCATCCGCCTCATAATAGGAAGTAGATGAACCATCTTCAATATATTCATTAGATTCGTTGACCGGACTTTTAACAATTTCTCTTTGCCGCCTTACACTTGCAACAGGATAGTCATCAAGTGTCATATTCTGCATATCATACCAAGCGCCGCTTTGAGTTCGTTCGTTATGGTCCAGCCCTTTAAATTCTTCTATATTTTCTTTTGAAACATTATATGTGTTAAGTGATTTTGGAAGTTTACTCATACTGTCACCACCTTATAATCTATAACCGTGAGTACCGATAGGACGGTGTTTGCGGTTATATGCATTGCAGAAATTGTTGTAGTAGCTTTCAAACATTGATAAGGCGTTATTCATTCTGTCAATTTCGCCATTTGTGTAGTAAACACTCTTTTCAAGCCAATATCTATATAGTTCCGAATACTCCAAGTCAACAATCATTTGCGTATTTATATCTGTATCGGCTGTGTAGCCGTTAAATGCGATTTTTTCGTTATCTTTATGCGTCAATATAATATCGTTATATATTTGCGTTTCTATCTCGTTTAGCCACCTTATTTTTTCTTCATCTGAGTATTGATTAGGTACTTGATTATCAAAATAGCTTAATATTTCGCCTATAGTTGTTTTCATTTTTTCACCTCAAAAACAATAAGGACAAGGATATTCTCCCTGTCCTTATTTTGCTATAACGACTAAAGAGTTAAAGAGTTATTTCTTTGTCGCCCTCGTTAGTTCTAATATATGATTCCTCAATGTCTCTGAGTTTCAAACTCATAAGAAGTCTTTCAGCATACTTCTTTTTAATTTTGCACACTTTACCTCGTGGTACAAACATTGCAACACCGTTAATTGCAACATATTCGCCTCTTGGGTCGTCATTAAGACCTAAATGCTTATCAAGTTTAAGTACGACCATTTCTTCACCCTCAGGGTTATCCTGGATAAATTCAGGCGGTTCAACGATACTTTCCTGCTGCTGTGCAAGTTTTGCCGCAACAAGTTGGTCAACTTCTTCCTGAGTATATGTCTTTACTTCAGGTGTTTCATTGGTTTCCTGCACAACATTTTCTTCGGTAGTTTTCTGTGTGACATTTTCTTTTGATTTTGCCATAATTACATCTCCTTAGTTAGCTTCATCATCATTACCAAACTCTGCCGAAACAGTTTCAATGCTGATAAGTCTTGTTGGATAGAGAACAGCAGAAGCAGTTGAAAACTTAAAGCCTACCGAGCCTCTCTGTTTGAGTGGGTCACTTGCGCCTGCAGAACCAACTTGATTAACAATCATTTCAAGACCGGCACCGTCAGGCTTAACAATACCCCAAGCGTCCTTGCCGAAAATAAGAGTAGAATAAACCGAATAACCGACAGGGCAATTATCTGTGTAAACTTTTGCATTATCGGTTTCAACGAATCTTACACCGTGAAGTTCGCCGATTTCGCCGTTAAAAATTTCTTTTACCGCCGCATATTCGTGCGCTTCTTTCCAGCCTTTCGACTCCCTCAAATCGAAAGCAGTAACCGGGTGGATAATGCCGATATATGAACCATCAATTTTCGGTGCTTTATTCCTTTTGAGAATAGTTACGGCTTTATTGATTACTTGTGGTGTGAGTTCACAAGTCTTATCAAGCTGTGCTCTTGCCGTTACTGCCGTACCGTCACTCTTGCGAGGGAAAAGCACATTTTTAACGGCTTCAGTCATAATTGAGTTTCGGGTAACAATATCAAGCGTCTGTGAGCCGAGTTCGCCGAATCGGTCTGTTGCGCCGCCGATTACATTATCAAGATGTGTAAGATTAAGCACATCAGCGACATAAGCATATCTACCATACTGATGAATTTCAGCTTCAATACTTGTCTGACCGAGTTTATCACCGGTTGGTGTAACACCTTCTACAAGTGGAGTAGTCGAAACCTTAAAATCGTTCCATTTACGCCACTCAACTTTCTTACCGTTGTGCTTAGGCAATGTCTGTGGTTTGCCAAATTGTGCAAAATATGTATTACCTTTCGCACTTTCAAGTAATGCGGTGTCGTAAAATGTTTTCATACCCGGTGACAACGCACTGTCGCCGGTTGTGTTAATTACAGGGTCAGCAAAAAGCTGAGCGCTGTATTTCTTTGCTGTTTTGCTTGCACTTCTTAGTGCTCTAATAATATTCATAATTCTCCTTATACCCAAGTAAGGAGTGAATCAATTAATTGTCCGTCAAAAACTTCATAAAGTTATTTTCGTCAATACTTTCGCCCTTACTTGCAGCTGTCATTAATTGTCTGATTTGTTTTTGATTTAACTTGTCAAAAGTTAAACCGTGATAATTAGAGGGTTGCTGACTTGAAGTACCGTTTTCAATCGGTCTGTTAGCGTTTGCCCTCGCAGTGTCGGCAAAATCTTGTTTACTTTGGTTATACGCATAATTCATAGCACTACCCATAAGGTCGTCACGGTGGATGAATTCATAAGCGTCTTTAACGCTCATACCGTAGTTAAGCCATTTGCGAAATTCAGCATTATCACTTTCCACTTCAAAATTAAAGTCAGGATAAAATTCTTTAAGTGCCTCGGCTTCCTGAACCCAACCGTTATATTGATTACGAAAAGCCGCTTGTTGGGCTTCGTTACGCTGTCTTATTTCATTCTGCTTAATAATTCGTTCCGCCTGAACAAGCTCTTTTGCCTGCTCAACCGATACTCCTCGTTCCATAGCAATATCTTCATAAAACGAATTATCTCTGTCTATTGCCGAAACAATCGAATCAATATCGTTAGGGTCGTTAATGCCGTATTTAGCGGCAAATTTTTCCATAGCCGGCAAAACTTTATTTTTGAATATTTCAGCTTCCTGAATTTGCGCATTTGCACGGATCATTCGCTTATTAAGAGTTTTTTCAATAGCTTTTTGGTAATCGCTCTTATATTCACCTTTAACTAATTCGTCAAAACTTTTTCTATCTTGACTGTCGTCATTAGTGCCTGCTGCATTACCTGTTTCAATATTTGCCGTATTGTCAGTTGATGTGCCTACTCCGCCGTCAGCTCCTGCAGTAGCCGCTCCTGTACCGTCGGCAAATAACTGAATGTCATATTTTTTCATAAATACCTCTGCTGATTAAGTCAGCGAATCTATAATCTGTGGGTTAAGCCCACGGCTCTTACCAAAATAATATCAAAGGCGAATTAATCAATGTCACACCCTAATTGCAAAATTTTATATTTTCGTTAAATTCTTCCGATAGCCATTTAAAGCCGCACATTATTGTTGTGAATACCGCTTCAATTTCTCTAAAGTATTGCTTTTTAGGATAAGCACAAATAAGTGCATATCCCTCTTTAATAATTACCAGCGGCGGTATTTTGAATTTAAAGCCACTTTCTTCAAGCATATTTGCAAGAGATACTACAAGTGTTGAAGCTCCGGCACATGCTATGTCTTTGCCTTTTTCAGCATAGCCGCTGTGACCCTCAACTTTCAGTTCAAAACTGTTTTTACTTTTTATGAATGTAATTTCCGTCATATTTTCTACCTTGGTGTTGCAGATTCATTAGCCTTTTGTGCCGATTGCTCAGCAAGAGAGCCGTTTGTACTTGCTTTCACTGTTTGCGCACCCTGCGGCTTTGTGCTTTGCATATTGTTACTGCCGCTTCTTGAAGCCTGCTGCACATTACCGTTCACTTGTTGCATATTGCCGCTCGTTTTCTGCTGTCCTTTCATTCCTGTAAGGTTACTGCCGTCAATATTCAAGTCGCACATTACTTTCAGCTTTTGATTTTCCTCTTGTAATTGGGTCAAATCTTGCTGTGCCTGCTGCAACTGCATTTGTGCCTGTTGGAGTGAATCAAGCAATGTACCGTTTTTTTGAATTTGCGCTACAACATCACTTTTATGGTCAAAGTCCATTATGCTAAGACAAGCAAGTGATTGGTCGGTATTTTGAGGGTTAAAGAAGCCTGCGTTATACAACTGCAAAGCAAGTTCATTTTGAGCCGCCTTGCTGTACGGCGAAGCTTTTTGCGCCGCTATTTCAATATCAAACTCAGGAAGATACTGTGCAGTATCACCATTGATAGCTTGTCTTTCCTGAACTTGTAAATTGCCGTTATCGTATGTGTTAAATGTTTCACTTCCGTCTTCGCCCTCAATTCTTATATATCGTGGCAAAGTATAGAACTGACGAATACGCTCAATTACAAGATAAATCATATCTTCAAAAGCGTCATATGTGCCTTTAATTGCAAGCCTGCTTACTTTCGAGCCTGTTTCTATAAGTGCCGAAATAGCGCTTGCGGCAGTAACACCACTCGTTGTACCGCCTGTTGAAACATCACGGTTTGCCGTTACTTCTTTTATTTCATTAATTTTGCTGTCACGCTGAGTAAATACTGCACTATCAAGACTTTTAACATTAATTTCCCTTAATTCATCCTGACCGAGGTTACCATTAGTTTCAACAAATGGCTCAGTCCAATCTAAAAACTGTTCTTTGTTTATTCCGCCCTCTCTATTGTTAAAATATCGAGGGTTTGAATTCATCAATACATTTTGGAGTATTCCGGCATCCATTTTGTCAACATATTCCTGCGGTTGCTTGCCAACATCAATAAAGCCAAAGCCTGCAATACTACCCTGCATAGGAAAAAGGACATCAAATACAAACGGATATTTTCCGTCATCATAAAGTCCGTTCGGATATTCGTCAGGCTCGTTTTCAGTAGCAAAAAGCACAACATCATTGACGAATTTACAATAATGAAGCTTGCCGTCCTTTTTGTAGTACCAATCAATCACCAGACTTTTTTCTGTTGTGTCGACATAATCTTCATACAAATATTCTTTTAGTTCGGTGTGACTGTCACTCGATATTTCTTCACTTAGGTATGGATATTGACTTTTAAGCAAATCGGTATCAATAAGTTCCACAGTAAATACATTTCGGCTCTTTTGAATATCAGAGATACCACCCTGCCAAAATATAGAGAGAATATTAATATTTTGAATTTCTACATCACCTATGCCGTCTTTGCTTTTATTCCAACCGACATAGGTAATACCTGTACCGCTTTTACTTTTTTCCGATACATCAGCGATATATGTTTTGTAATATTTATTGCGTTTGAGTATCATAGGAATAACATTCCTAAGCCTTTCCGCTTCTTGCACATCAGGGTTAGTCCTTGCTCTGATATTTGCTTCGGGATAATTGTCGGAAAAATCAGCAATTTTATTTGTTATTGAATTAAACAGCCAAGCTGATGAAGACGGTGTTTCAATACCATTTGGGTTCTGTTTACCCTCTGAGTTATAAGCGTCCTTTTTCTTGATTTGCTCCCAGTTATGAATTTTCCACCATTCCTCATTAGCAACTATTCTGTTTTCAAGCGACTGCTTTTCCTGCTTGTATTTTTGCAGTGTTTCTCTTGCATTTCTTATTTCTTTTTTGCCTATAACATTCAAACGGCGGTTTTGCTTGCTGTTTTCTCTAAGCTTTAAGCCGTTTCTTTCACCGAATGAATTTAATGCAGGCTTATTTTCATTGTCTGCCTGCTGCATTACTTCGTTAACTATATTGTCATTTGTTTTATTCTTTGGGTTTTCATATTTTTTCATAAAAAATCTCCTTAATAAATTGTGATACCGTAGCTGTTCATACTGCTTCTATACTCTCCACGCTGATTGAGTGGGTCGTCTTCAAGCTCTTTTACAGGCTTACTCTTAAGCGGCTTGATAGGTAACTTATTACACATATACCTAATTTCATCAGCAATATGGTCTTCGCCGTCGGTGTCAAGGTCTTCCACTTGGTGTTCGTCATATTGAAGCGTAGGCAAAGTTCTTATAGTGCTTTTGCAAGTATTGAAAATATACATTCTCGGTCTGCCGTTAGCACCGAAAGAAAATCTATAATGCACCTGCTGCCAGCCTGCAATACGGTTGTTATCACCTTTTTGAAAATAAACACCGTTTTGGGCGGCAACATCATATATACTGATACCTGTTGTCTTTTGCCATATTGCCGGGTCAGCAATACCGATTATGTTTTTGCCTTTTAGCCACCTATGCGTTGTTTCAATTTTCTTTACCCTTTGAAAAACTTGTTGCGGGTCCCACTGCAAGCCCTCGTTTGCTTCATTCTTCACACAGCCGTATAGTTCTATTATTCGGTATAGCGTGCCGTCATAATCTACAGCCCACCAACCAACCGAAAAAGGCTTATGATATCCCCAGTCAAACGAACGGTAAACAGTCCAATTAGGCGGAATTTCAAAAGGCTCAATAACATGCGTGTATTCGCCTGTTTTTTGCTGCTCTTTTGTGCCGACACGAAAATCTTCAAAGAACATTCCGTCGGCAACATCCCATAAGCCGTAAAGAAACATTCTCTTTTGCTTTTCGGGTAAATTTTCAAGCTGTTGCAAATACTCAGGCTGTTTTGCCATAAGAGCGATATTATCCGTAACAAGTGCTTGGATAAACGAATAATCTTCCGGGTTTTCATCAGGCAAATAGTCCTTATCAATAAAAATTCGCTTAAAATAATGATGTGATGCTCCGCCGGGGTTAGTAGTGAAGTATATTCTTTTAGGAAACTCGTTAGCACCACGCATACATAGTGCTATAGTTTTTATTTGGTACTCCGTCAAATGCGTTGCCTCGTCAATGAAAATAACATCAAATTCCGTGCCTTGGAATCGGTCAAGGTCTGCGTCGTTGCGGCAGTACATGAACTGAATTGTGCTACCGTTTGGGAAATAAAATATTTTTTCCTTATCAACATATTTTGCAAACTTATTGAGCATTTTTCTCATTTCACGAATATGGTTATTCATAAGCTCAGGATAAGTCTGTCGAACAATTAATATTTTAATTCCTGCATAAAACACGGCAAGCAGAATAGCTTTAACTCTTACAAACCAGCTCTTGCCGCCGCCACGAGCACCGCCGTAACCGATATATTTATGCTTATCTTCCAATGCCTGCTGCTGTTTTGGGTTTGCTTGCGAGAAATCGAGTTGTAATTTTACTGTGCCCATTCTTTTTTACCCTCGATAATTTCAATAGTCACGCTCTTGTCATCTTCATCATCCGTCAAATCGTTAAGCGCTCTTATAGTTTCATTCATTGTAGATATCGTTGACGCTATGTCCCTAAGAGCCTTTGTATCAAGCTTTTTTGTCACTTTAACCGAATCAGCACCGTTTGCATTTCGCAATATTTGTCTATAAAGCTGGCTTGGGTCTTTCAGCGCCTTGTTTATTTCTTCGCAAAGTTTATCACCGGCTTCAATAAGATTATTAAGTTTTTGCGATTTATTCTTAATATCAGTCGTGCGTGCGTTATGTAATGTGACCTGCGCCACATTTGCTCTATAATCATTTCGCTTTTTAACCCAGCCTTGCTTTTTGCCTACCGCAGACACTCTCGAAGCGGAAATTTTATATTTTTCCGCAATATCACGATAAGATAATTCACTGCTTACATATTCAGCTTCAATATCTTTCCAATTAATCTTGCTCACTTACTCACCTCTCTTTAAAACCTTAGCATTTTAAAAAGTGCAAATGTCACACCCTTGAAGCCAAAAAAATAAAGCCCCCACCGTTAAGTGAGAGCTTTAAATTATCTATTCACTAAAATTATTCTTCCACAGTATTATTAGCACTGTCACAAGAACCACAATCATTTCCGGGCGCATTTTCATCTTCTCCTGTTTGCGTATCGACTATGCCGTATTTTTTAAACATGGCTTTCCAGTTATCACCGTACATTTGCTTTAACAAGCAATAGCAGAACGCTTTGAAAGGGTTATCAACTTCGCCCTCTTTACGCTTTACATGAGTTGCCTTGCCGTCATTCCATTTGACTACGAACACATCATCTTTAGCAAAAACAACATCTTTAATGCTATATGACTGTAGCATTTGAGCAAGATATTTTCTTGCTTCATTCTGCGCCATTCGAGTAGACACATCATTAGCATAGTCATAGCCATTTTGATATGCTTCTTGAGTCTTTTTTTCAATAAGTTTAATAAGCATTACGGCTAAATTTGCTAAAAGCATAGCAAAAACAGCCGCCGTTAAAATAATAATAGCAGTCTTCATTTCAATACCTCATTTAAAATATTTTTGTTTGATTATAAATTTGTACATTTCACAGTTTTTACAACCGTCTATGCTGTTACAAAAGTCGCTAAGCCATTTATCACCTTTTTGAGCGTTAGAAAAGAACATAACAGGTCGCCCCTTTTCAAAGGGGTTTTCACATTTTATGTACATAGTGCCGTTTTTTTCTCGCTTCTGCTCCTGATAAAAAGGGCAACAAGCTTTTGCGTCCTTATAACAATGACTTAGCATAGTTTAACTCCTTTAATTTTCAGTTGTTCGGAAATTCCGAACAGTTTGTTTTGTTAATTTATCATACAATCTTTTAGCCGTTGCCGGTTAAACATAATGGCA